>NZ_FXUB01000002.1 GCF_900182835.1 Desulfurobacterium pacificum | reverse complement strand
CTCCCGCAGGCACGCACCCCTTATTCTACTGTCAAAGACCGCCTTTCAAGACGCAAGATGTAAATTTATGACTCTTGACCCGAACTGTCAAGCCCAGGTTAACACTTTTTATCCTTATTCTATCTGTCTAAAGGATTTTTCAAGGCGCAGGGAGATAATTTATGATTCTCGAACCAGGTTGTCAACCCTTTGTTCTCCCTTTCAGGAGAACCCTGGTTCCTTATTCTGCTGTTCAAATTTGGCGAAGATTAAATTTAGGAACTATTGTCAAAATGTCAACCCTAATGGAGCGGGCGACGGGACTTGAACCCGCGACCCCAACCTTGGCAAGGTTGTGCTCTACCAACTGAGCTACGCCCGCTTCCTTATTCAACTTTCACTTTGCAGGATAGTAAAAATAGTTATTCCGATTTAGTTGTCAACTCCCCTCTTGGACCAATCTGAATAACAAGAACAGTTTCCGAAAATCCTTTAGACACTTGAATCTGCAACGTTTTGTCAGGTGTAACGTAGGTAAGAGAAGCTTGATTACCATAAATAGTTATAGCCACTGGTTCCCAACCTTGCTGAGGTAAAACATCTTTATAATAGGAAACGATATCTTTAACTTTCGCATCACCAGTAAAAACAAGTCTCCCTACTTTTATATCCCCAGATTCATAAATAAAACTCTTTTGTGGAACAAAACGAAAACCAGGATAAACAGGCACACTATCTCCTAACAACATTTCTGGTTTTATTGTTTGCACTTTAACTTCTGTTTGACCAGACGTGTTTAAAGTAGCACAAGAAGACACAGCCACAAGCGCTATAAATGGTAAAGTTAACAAAATTTTCCTCATCTCCACTACCTCCTATATAATCCTCACAGGCTCAACATCTATTTTATACCTAAAACTTCTAAATGTGTCAGGAAAAGTTTTCTTTATCCACATAATTCCAGAAAGGAGGACTTCTTCATTTAAAGCTCTCATAAAAGAGGTAAACCTGTAACGACCGGAAACTTTTGGTATAGGAGCAGGAATCAGCTCTCCAACAGAAAAATATTTAGAAAGTTCTCCTTTTAAGAGTCTAAATTTTTCCTCTAACTTTTTAAATCCTGAAAGTTTGTCCAATTGGAACTCAACTAACACCCCCTTATTAAAAGGCGGATAATTCAAAATAGACCTCGTCTCCAACTCTTCTCTATAAAAATCCTCAAACCTATACTCAACAGCAAACTTTATAGCAGGCAAGTCGGGATTAAAACACTGAACTATCGCCGCACCTGGCTTAAACCTTCCCGCTCTTCCAGTAGTATGAACTATAGATTGAAAAATCCTCTCCGCCCCCCTATAATCCGGCGCCCCACCAAGCAAGTCAGCAATCAAAATTCCCACAAGTGTCAGTTTCGGAAAATTATGTCCTTTAGTTGCTATCTGCGTCCCAACAATTACATCATACTTTCCTTCCTTAATTTCCTTAATTAACCTCGCCCCTACAGAAGGATTCTTCACCGTGTCCTGGTCAAGACGAACCACTTTAAACTCAGGAAACAGAATCTTTATCTCCTCTTCCACTCTCTCCGTTCCGTAACCCTTAAACTCCAACCTGGTAGAACATTTAGGACATCTATAAACAGGTTTATATCTCTTTCCACAGATATGACATATCAGCTTCTTCTCGCTCCTGTGGTAAACGAGAGGAACTGCACAATCTTCACACTCGGCTATAAAACCACAAGAAGGGCAAAAACTCTGGGCAAAAAATCCCCTCCTATTTATAAACAAAAGCGCCTGTTCTCCCTTCTTTACCGTATTTTCAAGGGCGGTAAGCAACTCCTTTGAAAAAATGTTAGTTCTCTTACTGTCCTGCAGATTTACCACCTTTATAAAGGGTAACGGAACTGTTGATACCCTCTCCTTCAGCTCTAACTTTTCTATCTCTCCTTTTTGAACCCTATAGTAGGTGTCAACGGACGGCGTGGCAGAAACTAAAAGAACAGGAAACTTCTCCCTCTTCCCTCTCTTTATAGCTACCTCTCTGGCGTGAAAGTAAGGCTTTTGCTGTTCTTTATAAGAATCGTCCTGTTCCTCATCAACCACTATTAGCCCTAAATCCTTCAAAGGAAGCATAACTGCAGCTCTTGTTCCTATAAAAATCTTTACCTCTCCCCTTACCGCCTTAAGCCAGGCAGAAACCTTCTCCCTCTGCGTCAACTTACCGTGAAAAATCCCAATCCTATTCCCAAAGTAACTCTCAACCCTTGCCCGAAGCTCAGGAGTAAGTAAAAGCTCAGGAACCAAAATCAGAACAGACTTTCCCCTATCAACAAACTCTTTTGCTATCTTCAGATAAACCTCCATCTTCCCCGAACCGGTAACGCCGTAAAGGAGAAACGTCCCACTCTCAGCACTTGTAACTGCCTCAAAAGCTTTCTTCTGAGAAGGGGTAAGCTCAATCTCCCGCAAATCCTTTAGTTCCTGCGGTCTATTACCAACGGTAACCTTCTCCTCAACAACATCAGCCACACCTTCCTTAACCACTCTATTTATAACTGCAAGAGAAAATCCCCTCTCCTTTAACTCGTCAACAGAAACCTTCCCCCTTCTTTCCAGAAATTCAACCAACTCTTTACTTTTCGCCCCTCTTAACGCCTTACTCTCTTTAAGAATCAAAAACCTCTTTTTAGGAATAGAGTCCTTCTCTATAAACTCTTCCCTTACAACCACTCCCTTGTTAATCAGGTTTTTCAAAGACTGATAAAAGTTAGAAATCTTTAACCTTCTCTTCAAAACAGAAACCTTACATGCGCCCCTTCCCTGTAACGCTTCTATTATCTTCCTTTCAGAAGGAGAAAGCTTAATCTTAGAAACGTTTTCCTCTATTAAAGAAACTCTAAAAGACTCCGTAATTTCAAAACCGGAAGGTAAAAAGAAAAAGAGAACTTCCCCCAAGCTCGCGCAGTAGTAGTCGGCTATCCACTTAGCAAGGGCAATAGTGTTTTCCATAAAAACGGCAAAATCGTCAGGAATGTCAAAAACTTCTTTTACTTTTTCTTCAGGAAACTCAACCTTCTCCTTTAAATCAACGATTATTCCTGTTCTTAAAAAATCGTTACTGCCGAAAGGAACGATAACCCTTTTCCCCACTTCAGGTTCGTGAGAAACGTAGTCACCAACCTTATAGACAAACGTTTTTTCAAGGGGAAGGTCAAGGGCAACCTCTACAAACAACTACCCTTTCTCCGAACGGATTGTAGAACCAATCGCAAGGAAAAGTAAAAGTAAACCTCCAACTATAGCCAAAAACAAAACTATCCACTTAAACATTATTCCATTCCCTTACCAGCTTTTTACGTATTCTACATAACCTTTCCAAGCTCTTTCCAACCTATCAAACGTATCGGAAGGAAACATCTCTAAAATAGCAGTAAGCAAAGTAATAGCAACCATAGCTTCACCTACCACAGCAGCTGCAGGAACGGCACAAACGTCTGAACGCTCAACAGAAGCTTCAAAAGGCTCTTTAGTCTTTATATCAGCGCTCCTTAAAGGACTGTAGAGAGTAGGAATCGGTTTCATCGCAGCTCTTACAACTATCGGCTCTCCGTTCGTCATACCACCCTCAAGACCACCCGCTCTGTTCGTAGTTCTGTAAAACCCTTTACTGCCATCGTAGAAAATTTCATCGTGAACCTTTGAACCGGGCAACGTAGCTCCTTCAAAACCAAACCCGATTTCAACACCTTTAATCGCTTGAATTGACATTAAAGCCTGAGCCAGTCTTCCATCAAGACGCCTATCCCACTGAACGTGAGAACCGATTCCAGGCGGCAAACCAACGGCAAAAACTTCAAAAACACCGCCCAAGCTCTCCCCTTTTTCTTTAGCGCTATCTATCTCTCTTTTAAAGCTTTCCTCTAACTGCTGGTCATCAACAGGGATTCTTACTTCCGAACTCTCAGCATTCTTAAAACGTTCCTCAAAAGAAAGTCCCTTCAACTCCTCAAAAGGAACAGAAACAGAACCTATTGATAAAACGTAACTGCCGATAAAAACGCCCAATCTTTTCAAAATATCCTTACACAAAGCACCTGCTGCCACTCTTCCTGCCGTTTCTCTGGCACTGGAACGCTCCAAAACGTTCCTAACGTCATCAAAATCGTACTTAATAGCACCAGAAAGGTCCGCATGCCCCGGTCTTGGTCTCGTAACCTTTTTTTCTTCAGGCAACTCTCCCGGCTCAGGTCTCATAATCTCTGTCCAGTTTTCATAATCTCTATTCCAAACAGCCATTAGAATCGGAGTTCCTAAGGTTCTGCCCAACCTAACGCCAGAAAGGAACTCAACTCTATCTTTCTCTATCTTCATCCTACCGCCGCGCCCGTAACCTTTCTGCCTGCGGGCAAGCTCACCGTTAATGAAGTCAAAATCTATCTCAAAGTTTGCAGGAATCCCCTCTAAAAACGCAAAAATCCCCTTACCGTGACTTTCACCAGCCGTAGAAAACTTCAGCATTTCTCCTCCTACCTCAAATGTCTTTAATCATATCTCTACTCCGGTTCTCATAGCCTCTAAGTGAATACTCTTTAACTTCGTTTTCGGCGATACTACTATCAGGTCAACCTTTCTCTCAATGCCTTTCAACTCAAGTTTCGCAAGAAAGCTAAGTTCATCATCCGTAGAAACATCTTTTTCCGTTTTTATAAGAATATCTATATCCCCTCCCCGTTTATCAGAAATGGTTCTGCTACCAAAAATGTAAACTTTAACGCCTCTGCCGAAAACTTCCTCCGCCGTCTCTTTTATCTTTTTAATATCTTCCTTTGAAAGTCTAATAAACTTAACTTTTTCACCCATTTAACACCTCTTGGCAGAAATTGTATCATTACACAATGAGGCGTTTATCAAGCTGCACCGTTGAAACTTAACCTAAAAGAGATTTAAAATTTTATGATAAGATTTTTTTACAAAATCAGGGAGGAATCAACATGGCACGTAGCTTCCACGATGGAATAGCTAAAAGTTTAGGTTGGGGAGTTACAATCGTCGGTTTTATGATGATGGTAATGTTCGCTCTTCTACCTTTAGGTATATTCTCTCAAACCCTTGACCTTGAACATTACCTTAAACTCAAAACTGGTCTCTCCATTATATTTGCGCTTATAACGTTGAAGTTCTACCTCAACTACGCTAAAAGGCTTGACCTCTCTCCCATCGCTTTCGGTTTTGGAGTTATGATTTCGCTCATTATGTCAGGCGTTCTATTCTTTACAACGGTGGACGTTATACTAAAGCTCTTGGGGCTTGAGTAAATTTTAAATGGAAATCCGTCAGCTTGAAGTTTTCTGTCAGGTTTACGAACAGAAAAGTTTTTCAAAAGCTGCTGAAAGGCTGGGAATTTCCCAGCCTACTGTTAGCTCTCATATACAGCACTTAGAAGATTTCTTAGGGAAAAAACTCTTTGATAGAACCGGCAAAAAAGTCATTCCTACGCCGGAAGCCAAAGTTCTCTACAGATACGCTTTAGACATACTCAAAAAGCGAAGCGAAGCGCTCTCTGAAATCCTCTCTATAGAAAAGTCCTCTTCCGGAATTCTAAAAATCGGAGCAAGCAACATTCCGGGAGATTATCTGATTCCATCTGCCTTAAAAAAGATAAAAGCTTACCTGCCTGAAGTTATCCTTCACGTTGAAATATCCGATTCTTCTAAGGTCTTAAAACTCCTAAAGGAAAACTTCCCCGAAATAGACTTAGGAATAGTAGGAACAAAAACGTCCGTCTCTTCCCTTGAGTGGAAAGAGGTAGGGAGAGATGAGATTGTTCTGATTGCTCCTCCTTTCTTTAAAAACTCAAGCATCCCTCTTTCAGATTTGATGGAACTTCCGCTCTTTTTCAGAGAAACCGATTCTGGAACGAGGAAAACGGTAGAAGAAAGACTGAAAAGAAAAGGCATTGATTCATCAACGCTCAAAGTGGCAGGAATTTTGGGAAGTAATACGGCGATTAAAGAAGCTGTAAAAACGGGAGAAGGATTCGGTTTAGTATCACGTCTGTCGGTTAAAAAGGAACTCCAGTGCGGAGAATTGAAAATTGTAAAAATAGAAGGACTGAGAATCATTAGAAAATTTTACGCAGTCAGGAGAAAAGATATAACGCCGCAGCCGGCAGCGAGGATTTTTTGGGAGAAGGTGGGGAGGATTTTTTAACATACTACCGGTTATAGGATATGCATACAAACATTACATACCTTTACAAATTGCAGGATGAAGTTTTATCTGCATTATCGGAATTTGCAAAAGAGAATGAATTCCCCTTTGTTTTAACAGGTGGAACAGCTCTCGTCAGGTTTCTCTTAAAACAGCATTACAGAATATCTTATGACCTTGATTTCTTCTCAGACAGGCTGAACGTGTTTAAATATTGGAATAAGAAAGAATTAGAATTCTTCTTGCTCCAAAACTTCAACGTTGTTACTTTTCTTGACCTATCATCTTCTTCCTTAAGAATGTGGAGAGGAGTTGTAGGTTACAATAATACTTTAGTCAACATAGACTTTGTTGACGACCAATTTTCAGGAATCTTTAAAACTACCCATTTAGAAGGATTTCCTCACCTCAAAGTTGAAACTATTGACGAAGGCATTTACTTCCGCAAATTATTCGCTGTTATAACTGGAGCTGATAACGAAAAGACAATTGAAAGAATTAAAGACGTAGTTGACCTCATCCAACTTGATAAAGTAATACCTCTTCCTGAATTCATAGAATGCAAGTTTATCCCAATAATGAAAGAAAATGTCGGAATATTAGATACAGAGCAATTCTTGACTAAATTCCGTCTCTTACATAGGATATTAAATGAAAACCGTGAAGAAGCAACTGTAATGCTCAAAGAGACTTTACTAACAAAGTTAACCATCAAGGGTATATTAAGATGGGTAGAAGAAAAACTGAAAGATTTAACTGTACATTTTCAACAGAACCGTTAACCACTTACAGAGGAAATCCAATTTTTAATATAAACTTTCTTGCTGTTGCATTTCTCTACGATTTCCCTTCTGTTGCCAGAAACCCAAAAGAGCTTCAACAAATAATTAATAGATGGAAGTTAAATAAGGCAACAAAAAAAGACAAAATAATAATTGAAATACTTAAAAACCGGCTCTCTTCTTTCAATGAAGGAAAAGAAATAGCAGACATGCTTTCTAAGTTAGCAGAAATCCCAACTTAATCCTCTAAAGCCTTTAGCTTATTCAGCGCATCCCTGTATATCGGCTGGTCTATAAACCTACCCTTATAAGTAATACCTCCCTTCCCCTCTTTCAAGGCTTCTTCGTAAAGCCTAACAATTTCTTTTGCTTCTTCTATCTCTTCCTGAGACGGAGAGAAAACTTTATTAGCAATTTCAACCTGTCTTACAGAAATGCACATTTTCCCTTCAAATCCCAACTCCCTATCCTCAAGCGCTTCCTTTTCAAAACCTTTTAAATCTTCGTGGTTCTGATAAGCAGGTGCTATAGGAACAACCCTTAAAGACCTGCAGGTCAAGGCAAACTTTGACTTAACGTGAACAGAAAGTGGAGATGATGGATATATCCTGTCCTGAGAGATATCCAAATCTGCGAAAAGGTCTAATATACCTAAGTAGGCTACAGTAACGCGGGGGGAGGAGGTGAGGATTTTTTCAAGAGATTCAATAGCAGAAGCTGTTTCTATAGACAAATGTATCTTTACTGTTCCTGAAGGTAAACCGTGAGCTTTCTCAAACGCTGTCAAAGCGCCATCCAAAGCAACAACATCTCTGTACGACTTTACCTTACTGAGCCTTACAGCGTGTGGAATTGTAGGGAAAATTAAAAACATATCTTCCCACGAATATTCTGAATCAAGGGGGTTAATTCTGATAACCACTTCTTTCAAACCGTCAAAAGGAACGTTCAAAAGAAACTTCCTCAAAAGTATCCTTGCAAAAGCTTTACTCTTTTCAGCTACACCATCTTCAAGGTTAAAAATCAAAACATCAGCAGGTCTCAAGAAAGCTTTTCTGAGATGGCGAGGACGGTCTCCCGAAATTAAAAGCGCAGACCTCCGGAAAACACCTTTAAAAGGAACCCTCTCCGGAGAAGATTCCGGAAACTTCTCAATCTCTTCTAAAGGTATTATCCCTTCTAAAAATCTTTCCGCTAATTCAAATAACTTATCAAGTTCCATAGGGAAATTATATATACACTTACCCAAATTTAAAACCAGAATCTATATAATCTCTCCCAACTTAAGTAGTTAAGGAGGAAAAATGAAAACCATTTTCTTAACAGGAGCAGCAGGTTTTATCGGCTACAAAACAGCTGAAAAACTACTCACAAAAGGTTACAAAGTTATTGGCGTTGACAACATGAACGATTATTACGACGTCAGATTAAAAGAGTTCCGACTTAACGAACTAAAAAAACATAAGAACTTTCGCTTTTACAAATTAGACATAGAAAACTACGAGGCAATGAGAATAATCTTTGAAAACGAAAAAATAGACGCTGTAATCAATCTGGCAGCAAGAGCCGGAGTCAGATACAGCCTTGAAGACCCTTTCGTCTATCTATCAACAAACACTTTAGGAACGCTAAACCTTCTTGAACTGATGAAAGATTACAACGTTAAAAAGTTTGTTTTAGCTTCAACCTCTTCTCTTTACGCTGGTCAGAAAATGCCGTTTAAGGAAGACTTACCGGTCAACACTCCTATTTCACCTTACGCAGCAAGTAAAAAAGGCGCAGAAGCAATGAGTTACACTTACCATTACCTATATGGAATAGATGTAACCGTTTTAAGGTATTTCACCGTTTATGGACCAATAGGAAGACCCGATATGAGCATCTTTCGTTTCATTAAATGGATAGATGAAGGAACTCCTATAACAGTATTCGGAGACGGAACTCAAAGCAGAGACTTCACCTACGTTGATGATATAGCAGAGGGAACTGTCAAAGCAGTAGAAACAGAAACCGGCTATGAAATCATTAACTTAGGAGGCAACGAACCTTATGAACTGAATTACGTAATAAAGCTAATAGAAGAATACTTAGGTAAAAAAGCCGAAGTTATTTATAAACCGTTTCACAAGGCAGACATGAAAGCAACGTGGGCAGACATAACAAAAGCAAAAGAAATTTTAAACTGGCAACCCTCCATTTCACTTGAAGAAGGTATCAAGAAAACAGTTGAATGGCACATTAAAAACAGAGATTTTGTAAAAGAAATACAATTACCCTAACTTTCCCCTTTCTAAGGGGAATACAAGGAGTTCCCCAAAATTTCCCCCTTCGTAAGGGGGATACAGGGGGTTTAAGGGAAACCCAAGGGATTAAATAAAAAAGCCCCTCCAAATGGAGGGGCTAAAAACCTCTCAAAACTTAATTCTTAAAGCTCATTACCGGGCTTAATGTTTACTTCTCCCTCAACAACTTCTACTTCATGGTCACCGGTAATGATGCTCTTAATCATTCCAAACTTCCAAGAAGCGTAAGCGTGAATCATTGCTAAGATAACAAAGAGAATAGCTAAAAAGCCGTGAATTGCTTGTGTTGAAGAGAGAGCTTCTACCCAATCAGGTACAAGAGCGTGGCAGAAACGTAAAACTAAACCAAAGCTATTAGGGAAGATAATTGCAAGTCCTGTAATTCCCAAGAGAATCCAGAGAAATACCCATCCCCACCAGGCAAGAACTTCTGTAGGGATAATTTTGAGGATGTAATCACCTCTTTTAGGATCATAGAGTGGCTTGTGAGCAACAGGCTTACGCAAAAGGAAGTGCCTAATTTCATCAAAGAAGAAGTCTATAGCTTCCCACAATCTTCTCAAGCCAAACCACATGTATTCACCACTTATTACAAAGTAATAGAAGAAGAACACAGTTGTACCGATGAAGAAGAATCCAACCACTATGTGTAGAGAGCGTGCAGTAAACGGATGTATAGCCTTAATAGCAGGATTAGGACCTAAAGCCAATCCGGTTATCAAAAGTATTGCAGCTTCTAATACCATCAACCAATGAAGAAAGATAAAGAGTTTAGAGTGTCTTTTAACCGTTATTTTCTTCATCGTTGCCCCCTTTCCTACCGATGTTTGTTGCAATAAGGTGGGCACCTATACCAACAGCAGTTCCTACTGCAGCAATTCCCATCCAGGTTCCGATGTTAGCACCGAACGCCTTTGGTATTGGAGCAGCTTTCACGTGAGCGTTAATGTCCTTAACGTGACATGTTTCACAAGCGATAAATCCTCTTGCGAACTGTCCTTGTTCGTAATGCTTACCCTTGAAGTGACATGTTCTACAACTTGCTGTTTCGTGGCTAAGCTTGAATGGGAATGCTTTCTCAAGCTCTCCCTTAATGGCAGCGTTCATCAATTCAACCGCCTTTTTAGCCACAGCTGCAGTAATTCTTCCACATCTTTCAGAACGCTGCTTAGAACCACTTGCATAACCTGTTACTGTACACCACTTAGAAACAACAACGTGGCAGAGAACAGAATCACACTTAACAGAAGGTAATGGCTTGTTATACTTTCCTTTTACAGGGAATTTACCCTCTGTAGCGTACTCATTAGCCAATGCTGTTGGGAACGCTGTAGTTTCGTACCACCTAAAGAGTCTTCTAATAACTTTCTTCCCAAGGTGAGGACCAAGCGCCCAATCTATCGCAAATGCAGCACCGTTAAGCGCACCACAAATAGTAGCGTATCCTTCTATACCACCAGCACCATACTTCATAGGAACAGGAATATGTTTATGAGCTTTCCTTGCAGCCACCATCTCTTCAAAAGTTGGAAGAGGTAAAAGCGTATACGGATAACCAATAGTTTCTCTTAATAACGAAAGAATTGCCCATGCACAACCACCAGCACACTCATCTACAAAGTATCCCAAATAACCTCTCTTAAAAGCTTCCATTGGGTCAAGCTCTTTGTATCCCCAAGGAAGTCTCGGTACTCCTGATGGGGAGGCCCCGGCAGAAGCGGGGGCAGCCTCTTCTGCAAGAGCCAAAGCAGGATATCCAATAAGACCCACTGCTGGAGCCGCTAACAATCCCTTAAAGAACTCTCTCCTCTTCATTATAAAAACCTCCTCCTATATTGTTTTTGTTAATTAGAACAAGAGCTGAAGTTCAGTTACAAGCATTCTGTCGTCATCTTTTCCAGTATCAGTTCCCTGATTAGCAACGACGTAGGCTGTTCTTATAGCAGCCTGCCATCCGTCAAGAAGGTAGTAGAAACCGTAAGAAGCAACTTTCTTCTTGGCATCAGAAGCATCTGTATTAATATTGTCATAAGAATACCTTGCTAATAAATGAAGATTCTTAAGAGCTTCTATAGGAACTTTATAGTCCGCCTGAACATAGTAGCCTTTCGCATTTCCCCATGTTTCTGGTGTCCCATCTGTTTTAACAACGTGAGAAGGATTATCACGAGAATAACCACCCTCAAGAATCAAGCCAACAGGCTTAATGTTGGCACTTGCCTCAATATCAAAAAGATTCCTTTTAGCATTAGCACTTGTGTAATAGAGATATGCATAACCAGTTTGATAAGCAGCTCTTACTCTCAAACCAATCACATCTGTGTTAACTGGCTTCGCATCTACTGCAAACACATAGGAATATCTTTTATCATGAATGTTTCCAATCTTATTCTTTAAATCATCCTCGTCCTGCTTAACACCCTCACCGTTCATAACAGCAGCTTCAAGCTGAAGTCCTTTCATAGGCTTAAAGATTGCTCTTACACCTACATCCCTATCATGAGAATCAAGGTCTCTCACAACAATTGGTCTTTCAGGAAACTTGATTTTTGGACCAGGCCTTAAGTAGGAAAGAGAAACAGGTATTTTCTGCTGACCCATTCTCAGTTTTAGTGGAATAGCATCAAACTTGTAATCAACAAAAGCATCCCATAGTCTTACACCGGTTCCCCTGTCTGCCCTGATGTGAATCTTGTAGCTGAAGTTTCTGTTCAGCTTACCCTGAAACTGAACGCGAGCTTTCCTAACAATCATACTGTTAGGAGTATCTCCATAAAAGTCTTTGGTATTAATACTGCCATCACTCTTGTAAACAATTTCATCTCTCTTGTCCCACGTAGCTCTTAAAAGCACTCTTCCCTTAACAGTAAGCTTCTTAGTTCTCTTTCTTGGAACAACTCTTACACCTTTTGATGCTCTTAAAGCCTCGTTCTCAGCTTCAAGCTGAGCTACTTTTTGCTCCAACTGCTGGAGCTTTTGCATGATTTCATCCATGCTGTAATCTTGCGCAACAGACGCAGACGCTAAACCAACGGTTACCATAAAGACAGTCGCTGCGCTTAGGAACTTCTTCATCGTTACACCTCCTCTGATTTTTCTTAAATAGCTTATTCTCTTCAGAAAAGAAAAGTAGCAAATCACTTGTTTGATGTCAACAGAAAAAAATAATTTAAGAAAAAATTAATTTACGATTTTTATAAAAGTTAATCTAAGTATAAGAATTCCCCAAAGAAAAGAAATTTTTTATAAAGAAATAAATATGTCAAATAAAGCATTTTCTCTTATTTAAAGCTCTAAGAAAAATCCTCCCTCTTCCCCCTCCCTCCTCCTCTAACACCTAAAAATCAGAAAATAAGTTTTGAAATTTCAACTCCTACGCCTATATTTCTAAAAACAACTGCCCGGGTGGCGGAATTGGCAGACGCGCAGGACTCAGGATCCTGTGGGAGCAATCCCGTGCGGGTTCAAATCCCGCCCCGGGCACCAATTCCTCAAATCAACTCTTTTCAACCATAAAAAGATAAAAATTTTCTATTCTTGCATAAGAACTTTTTATTTCTTATCTCGCAGTTTTTTCTAAATTAGTGGGGTTTACACAAACTTCAAAATTTTTACCACCTTAACACCAAATCTCCTCTCTATTTCTTCAGACTTTCCAAGAAAATCCTTATCATTTGTCCATAACAAAACTTCAAATCCTTCTTTAACAAGAACAATGGCAAGAGCCAATGCCTGAGCATCCTCTTTTTCAAAATCTGAATCAAAAAGAACCTCATCCGCTGCAAAAACTTCACACAAATAAAACCTTTTAGGAACCACTTTATCCAAAAGTAATTCAACTTCTTTAACGTAAAGTTTCGCTACTTCTCCAATAACATCTTTCTTCCCTTTCTTTTCTAATTCTCTAATAAAAGACTGCAGTGCTCTTCTAACATTTGTTGTAGTTGAAACAAACCTCCAGCCCTTTAACTTCCCCTTAAGAAAAACTTCCTTTATTTCCCCTCTACAGGATACACAAAATCTCGCCAGCTGATTTAACTTTGAAGAATCCACTACAACTATTGTCTCTTCTTCCATAACACTATCCCCTCAAAAGATACTTACATCCTATAACATTCAAAGTCATGAAAAGAAAGGCTTGCAACTCTGGAGGAAGTTTATTAGCAGCTTTCAAACTAATATACACACCTGTAGGTTCTTTTCTATCCGTTACAACTACAACATTCTCTTTAAAAGCCTTTGATGGATTCTTAACAATCTCCCTTTTCCCCTTTACCACAACATTATTTTTTAACCACTCTTCTAACTCTTTCAAGTTCTGAAATGATAACCGTTCACTTTTCAACAGCTCTTTAATAGAAGTCTCTTTCTGTAAAACCTTCATAACAATTCCTCCTTTTAATCGCATTCCTCGGATAAAAATATAATTTAGATTTACACTTTTGTCCAACAAAAACTAAATATCGTCCTACAAAGTTGTTATTCCTCTTATCTTCAAAACAAAAATCAACTCTGGTAAACTTTTTCTGTCCACAAAACAAGGAGAGGAACTAAATGCTCATAAAATCCCTCAAACTTAAAGGCTTCAAATCCTTCGCCGATGAAACCGAAATCAAATTCTCAGAGGGCATAAACTGCATCGTAGGACCGAACGGCTGCGGAAAAAGTAACATAGTTGACGCTCTCAAATGGATAGTAGGAGACAAATCAGCCAAAGGAATCAGAGCAGACAACCAGAAAGACGTAATCTTCAAAGGTTCAGAAGGAAGAAGAGCTGCCAGAAGCGCCGAAGTCACAATAACCTTATTAAAAAACGACCTTTTTGACGTCGGCGAACCAACGATAGAAATAAAAAGAAAAGTCAAATCTACAGGCGACAGCGAATTTTTCATAAACGGCAGAAAGGTTAGATTAAAAGACATTCAGGAATTCTTCGCCTCAATAGGTCTTGGCAACAGAGACTATGCCTTCTTTGAACAGGGACAGATAGACAAAATCCTAAAGATAAAACCTCACGAAAGAAGAGAACTAATAGACGAAGCAGCAGGAATAACAGTATTTAAAGAAAAAAAAGAAGCTACACTCAAAGAATTAGAAGAAGCCGAACAAAACCTTGAAAACGTCAGAGGTGTAATTGAAGAAGTTGGTAAAAATCTAAAGCAACTCAAAAGTCAGGCAGAAAAAGCAAAGAAATTCAAAGAACTAAGAGAAAAAGAAAAGAACTTAGAAACCCTGCTCTACGGAATACAGCTCAAAAACTTACGCGCCACAAAAGAGCTAACGGAAAACACACTCAAAATCCTAAGAGAAGACAGACATTCCTTAGAATCGGAAATAGCAGCCCTGCAGGTAGAGATAGAAAATTTAAGAAAAGAGTTAGATGAAACCACTAAACTTATAGAAGAAACGTCAGAAGAACTTTACGAAGTGGAAAAAAGCAAAAAAGAAGCCTCTGTTAAAAAAGATTTCCTTTCAAAAGAAATCGTTAGAATAAACACCGAAATCAGGGAAAAACTCCACGAAAAAGACGCAAAGCAGAAAAAGATAGAAACCCTAAACAAAGAAATAGAAGTCCTGAAGCAAGAAGAGCAACAATTAAAATCCAAAATCACAACGTTAAAAGAAAAGAGAGAAAAGTTAGAAACCGAACTCAAAAACTTAGAAGAACAGCAGCAAAACCTAAAAAAAGAGCTTGCTAAACTACAAAACACCATCTCCCAAACTACAACTTTCATAAATAAACTGAATCTTGACATCGCAAGAGAGGAAGAACGTTATAAATCCCACAAAAATGCCCTTGAAAAACTCCCCCCCCAACTCAACACACTCCAAAAAGAAAAAGAATACTTTGAATCTCAGGTCTTAAAACTTGAAGAAACCCTACAAAAACTCAAAGAGAGAAAAACCAATATAGAAACCTCCATCAAAGAGGAAAGAAAGAAAAAACTGGAAAAAGAAGAAGCTATCCTTTCTCTTGAAGAAGAAATCAGCAGAGTATCCCACGAAATAGCAGCTCTAAAATCAAAAATAGAAAGTACCGAAAGAATTCTCTCCACCCTCAATTTAGACAAATTAGAAGAAAAAATCGTAGAGAGCGGAAAACAAGGTAAAGTTAAAGGCTACATAGGACTCCTCATAAACCTATTAGACGTAGAATCAGGCTGGGAAAGAATCGTAGAAACCTACATCAAAAAATTCGGCGCAGGAATAATCCTTAAAACCTTTGAAGACGTAATCTGGGTGAAAGAAAGGATAAAAGGAAACGGCAGAGTTCTCCTCTTAAGCGCCGACGTTGAAGAAGTAAAAGGAGAATACATACCGGAAGCAACACCTCTCACTGCCCATGTCAAACCGAGAGACACCAGAGTTAAAAACTTAGTTAATCTCCTCTTTTCAAACGTCTTTTTCGTTCAAAGCGGAGCAGAAAAGTTAGCTAAAAAATATCCCAAATGTACGTTCATTGACAAAGACCTCAACATCTTCTCCGGCGAAGGTTCATACGTAGGAAAGCTTAAGCAGAACAACTCTCTATTAGAATTAGAAAAAGAATTAATCAACCTCAAACAGCAACTTGAAGAGAAAGAAAAACACCTCTCCGAACTAAAAGAAAAAACCAAACCTTTAAGGGAAGAGCTTGAGTTTATTGAAATAGAGATTGAAAGACTTAAAGATGAAGCCCGTTCCATTGAAATGGAAACGTTCCAAACAGAGTCAAAACTCAAAGAAGCAAAATCAAAGGTTCAAGAAACAGAGAAAAAGATAAAAGAATTGCAGGAAAAAATTGACAATTATCGCAAGTCAGTAGAAAGTTTTTCCTCAAAGATGGAACTTTTCAATAAAAAGCTTAAAGAGTTAGAAAACCAGAAAGCAGAAATCATTAAAGCCTTAAAAGAGAAAGAACAGGTGTTAGAAAACCTGCAAAAAGAAATAAACAGATACAAAGATGAACTGTCTACCGTTCGCTCCGAAGAATCGGTTCTCAAAGAAAAGCTCTTTAACCTTCAAGAGAAGATAAAAGGAAAGGAGCGCTTTCTTAAAACACTTCAACGAGAAATTACAGAAACTGAAAACAAAATAGAAGAACTCTACCAGCAACTGAAAAACGCAGAAGAAAACCTTTCAAAGGCAGAAGAACTCCTCTCTGGTGTTGATGAAGCGATAGAAGAAATCAGGAAAGAGCTAAAAGAGTTAGAAGAAAAAAGACGTTCTCTCTCAACAATAATAAAAGATAAAGAAGAAGCTCTCAAATCCCGCCAAAAAGACCTTTCCGAAGTTGAAAAGAAGTTAAAAGAAAACGAGATAACTTTGGCAAAATTAGATGCAAAAGAAGAAGAACTGATAGAAAAAATCCTCTCCCTCAACAAAACAATAGGCGAAGCGTTAGAAAGTGCTTCTCTCTGCGAAAAACCCGAAGAAGAAATCAAAAAAGAGCTGATAAACATAAAAGAAAAAATTTCACGCATAGGCTCTGTAAATCTATTAGCAATTGAAGAGTACGATAAAGTAAAGGAACGCTACGGTTTCATATTAGAACAGGAAAAAGACCTTTTACAATCCATCAAAAACTTAAAAGAAGCCATAAGGAAATTAGACGAAGAAATAGAAAAGAGATTCAACGAAACCTTCAAATTAGTCAACAAACACTTCCGTAAAACGTTCAAAACAGTATTTGGCGGAGGAACAGCAAAGTTAGTCTTGGTTGGAGACAAAATATCCGAAGCCGGCATTGAAATTGAAGCCAAACCACCTGGCAAAAAACACAACAATATCAATCTCCTTTCAGGAGGAGAAAGGACTTTAGTAGCACTTGCCTTTCTATACGCCCTCTACTCAGTAAGACCAGCTCCTTTCGTTGTTTTAGACGAAGTAGATGCAGCATTAGACGATGTCAATACAGCAAGGTTCGTAGAACTACTAAAACAGATGGCAACAGAAACCCAGGTAATAGTTGTAACTCATAACAAAATTACGATGGAAGCAGCCGACGTCCTTTACGGCGTAACAATGGAAATACCAGGAGTATCAAAGATATTAGGCGTGTCTTTTGAAATGTTAGCGGCGGTATAAAATGGCAAAGTACAGGGTTACCCTACTCACCCCCGAAGGTGAAGTAATTGAAGAAACGGTGGAAGTAGAAAATGAGCAGGAACTTTTGACTTTATATTCCCACGGAGACACACTACTCATAGATTATAAAAGAGACTGGCTAACTGCAATAAAAGAATTCTCACTGCTTGATTTTTTAAGCCCCAGAAAAATAACAAAACAAGAACTGGCTGACTTCTGCTTCTACATGGGACGTTCCTTAGATATGGGAATATCCCTTTTAGAAACCTTAGATGACATAAAAGAAACTACCAAAAATCCTTACTTCAAGAAAGTTATAGAACAGATTAAAAACAGCATTACCGCAGGAAGTTCTCTCTCAGAAGCAATGAGAGAAACTGGGGCGTTTCCAGGAGAACTTATCGGTTTGGTAAAAGTAGGAGAAGAAACGGATGCATTGCCTCAAGTATTTTCTAACTACGCCGAATATTTAGACTGGGCAATCCGGTTACAAAAAGAAGTAAAACAGGCACTTGCTTATCCTGCTTTCGTCACAGTAGTTGTTGCATTCACTATAGCCATTATGTTCGGTTATATAATCCCTCAGGTTCTTCCTGCAATTAAAGCCTTAGGATTAAAAGAATACCCTCTTCCCACCAAAATATTACTATGGACAGGAACGTACGTTAAAGCATTCTGGAAACAAATAGTTACAACCCCTATCCTTCTAATAGTAATAATAAAACTATCACTAAAGAAATCCCGAAAACTCCGTTACATGTTTGACAAATTTAAGCTCAAACTCCCCATTTTAGGAGAAATCTTCACCAAGTCATCTTTAGCAAGAGATATGCGCGCAATAGCAGAAGTCTACAGAAGCGGAGGAACACTTCTCAACGCAATAGAACTCATAATAAACTACGTAGAAACCAACCTCTTTTTAAAAGAGGTTTTCTCTCAAGTCAAAGAAAATCTCCTTAACGGAGATATGCTTTCAGAAGCAATGAGGAAAACAGGCTTCTTCGAGCATCCAATAATTAGAATGGTAAAGTTAGGAGAAGACACCGGTGCCTTAGATAAATCCCTACTTCGACTTGCAGAAATTTATGAAGATGATATGCGTAGGAAAATACAGGCAATGACAATGGTAATAGAACCAACCTTACAGCTCATACTCGGAACAATATTAGGAATTATCGCACTTGGTATACTAATGCCTGTATACAACGTTATATCGAGGATGGGTAGTGGCTAAATTATTCGGAGAAATTGACCTTAGCAATAGAGCAAGAGTCCTGCTTAAAAAAAGATTTAAAAATTTCTATCAAGAAACTTCGCTTTCCCAAATTCAAACCCAAAGTCTTACCGCCTCTTTAACAGATAGCTCCATAATGGACAGGATATACGTCCTCCCTAAACTGAGCTCAAAGCAGATAAAAATCGCCATTCAACAAAAGATAAAAAAAGACCTTGAATTTATCGCAGATATCTCAGAAGTCGATTGGATATACTCTGTTTTCCCCGAAGGAAATAACTACAGAATCCTCGCTTCCATAATTAAAAAAGAAAAAATCGCCCCCCTCCCCCAATTCAAAGCTCTAACAACAACATCACAGGTACTCAGCAACTTTCTACACAACAAAGTAAAAACGGATTTCCTTTTAGTCCACTCTTTCTACAACGACTACTTAGTCTTCGTCTTCCGAAACGGACACGTTGACTATATAAGAGGATTTACAACCGAAAGCGCAATTACAGACTCTATAGAACTTACTCTTGAATACTACAAAGAACAGCACAAAGTAGAAATAAAAACTATCGTCTACTCAGGAGATATAACAGAGCTACAGCAACCAGGCAGAAAAGTAATACCTCTAAACGAATTCATTAAAGAAAAAATCCCCTCCCTCAAATTCCTAATTCCCGCCATCCTACCTTCCACAAAAGCTCCCTTCTTCTACGAAAAGAAACTCCTTAAACCAATCCACGCCACCATACCGATATCCATAATTTTCTTAGCTGCAAGCGCTGGGATACACTACAAAGCTACAGAAATAAAGAATGACTTATCCAAACTACACTTCCTAAAATCCTCTCTGGAAAAAAACATCCAAATTAAACAGCAAAAACTTTCCAAACTGACAGAAAAAGAAAAAAACATCCAAAACTTCCTTAAAAAACCAGAAATTAACCTACTCCTCTCAGCTAAAAAACCTGAAATCTACAACTTCATAGAAAGCATGAAAAAACCTCTGAAGAAAACTAACAGCTACTTTCTCACTATAAACGGTAACGGAAAGTCTTTCATCTTATCAACAATTACCTTCTGCCACTATCTTAAAAAACCACAAGAATTCCACGACCTAATCGCAGCTTTAAAAGAAAACAATTACATAACATACTTCAAACTCTTAAACGCAGAAAAACTGAAAAATATAAAAGCAATATCAGCCACCTTTGAAATAAACTTAAGGGCAGAAAGCTATGTTAAGAACCAATAAAGAAATGATAGTACTTACGACTATAACTTTACTATCACTAATCCTGTTTCTTTTTACCGTTTACAGATACATTTCTTTCTCCGAAAACTACGATTCTCTCCAAGCCGAAATATCTCGTCTGCAGAGAGAAAACACAAACCTTCAGTACCAAATAAAAACAAAAGAGCAAGAAATAGTTCAATTAAAGGAACAGAAAGAAAACATCATCAAAAGTATTGAAAAATTCCCCCCTTTTAACTCTCCCGAACTCATAGGCAAAAGGATTTCCGAAATATGCGTCACCGACAACATGCAAATACTTAATCTTAACTCTGCACTAACACCAAAAGAAAACTTCTCCTTAACAACATCAGTAGTTTTAAAAGGAAAGGAACAAAACGCTATTAAAGCAATAAAAGATATATTAAACAGCTTCCCTCTTTCTCTAAAAGCGATAAGCTTATTTAACAACAACGGAACAACGCTTCAAATGTCCTGGAAAACTCCTATCATAAATCTCCAGGAGTTGGGAAATGAAACGGATTAGACTACTATTAACGCTAACTTTTCTCCTATTTTTTCTTCAAAGCGCTAAAGGAGGACTCTTTTACCCTTTAAGTAAACTCAAACAAACCGATAAACAACAAAATACAACAAAAAGAAAAAAGAAACAGACCTCTATCCAATTACCACAATTAACACTTTCAGCAGTAATCACCTCAAATCACAAAAAAATAGCCTTAATCAACGGACTATATCTGAAAGAAGGAGATAAAATAGATATATGTACTGTTAAAAAAATTACAGCTTCACCACCATCAGTTATACTTAACTGTAAAGGCATTAAGCTAACTCTTAAAATCAACCTAATAGATTAGAGGGCTTAGATGAAACGAAAAGCGTTAATACTTTTAAGCACAGCCATCCTATCTTCCTGCGCGTATCAAAACTCCAATGTAAAAACTACTATCCCTCAACCCACTAAAAAGATTTCCCAACCTAAAAAAACGCCTACACTAACGATTAACGTTAATCCTCTACCCTTAAAACCAAAAACTTTAACGGAAATGGAAAACATAAAAACAGAAAATACTCACCCTGTAAACGTTAACCTTACATTTAACGACATACCTCTAAATAAAGCCCTGCTGATGCTTGCAAAAGCCACAGGATACAACGTAATTATTCCGCCAGACATAAACGGAACTGTAACACTTGAACTGAAAGAAGATTCCTTGGAATCTTGCCTCAACGCTCTATTAAAGCCTTTTGGATACTCTTATAAAATAGACGGTAACAATATCTATGTAATCACAAAGTTAACTAAGGTCTTTCATCTCAACCTACCACAAATAAACAGAACGCTAACCTCCTCAATCCAAGCCACTATAGGAGGAGAAAGCAGTAATACAGGAGTAAACACTTCAACAAGTAGTGCTACAATGTCAATTTCTAACAATTATTCATCAGAGTTCTGGAATAACGTTAAAAGCGCATTGGAAACATTACTGAAAGAAGACAAAACAGCTTCTTATTCTATTGAACCTTTAACTGGGACCATAGTAGTATCAGCTAAACCCAAAACGATGAAAAGAATAGAAAACTTCATAAAAACACTGAACAAAGAAACTGAAAAACAAGTACTGATAGAAGCAAAAATTGTAGAAGTAAAATTAGACAAGAAAAATCAAACAGGTATAAACTGGAAATACTTAACGTTCAGTAACTTTCTAGGTTCTGGAGGAGAATATTCCACAATCACATTTAACTCTGGAAGTCCTTCATCAATGCCCTTTCAGTTAAGCGTAGTAAAAGTCAACAACACTTTCTCAGCTTTACTAGGACTTCTATCCCAATTCGGTAAAGTAAACGTCCTATCTTCTCCAAGAATATTAGCAATGAACGGACAACCTGCAATGATAAAAGTAGGTAGAGACTACATCGTTATATACAAAACTCAAACAACTTCTACTACATCTACAGCAGGAGAAACAGCATCTACACTGACAACAGAAGAAATAAACACCGACACCATACTTACAGAAGGCGTTGTTTTAACTATTGTTCCCCATATAGATGATAAAGGTAATGTAATACTGAATATAACACCAGCCATTAGTTCTCTTGATACTCCTATAGTTAGCGGCTTCACAAACACTACAGAAGACCTTCTCAACAAAATTTACGCAGTTAACATCAGGCAGCTTAACACGGTGATAAAAGCCAGAAGCGGTCAAACAATCATATTGGGAGGTCTAATAGCAAAATCCAAATCAGAAACTAAAGAAGGAGTTCCTTTCTTCCAAGATTTACCTCTTATAGGTAACGCATTTAAATCAAATACCCAAACCTCTTCTAAAACAGAATTAGTAATAATGCTTACTCCTTACGTGGAGAAGTAAGATGAAAGCACTACTATATTTGCTAATAACAACTCTCCTGATTTCATTACCTGCCCAAAGCAAGAACTTTTGCTTCATACAATTGCTGTCCGGAACAAACGAAAAAGAAATAGAAAACATCTTTAACCAAATAAGAGAATATCCCTCCACGTTTCTATTGAAATATAATAAATTTTATACAATCAGAGTAGGACCTTTTAAAAACATAAAAATATGCAGATTTAGAAGAAATTATTTAGAAGAAAAATACCGAAACTTGCACCTAAAACCCATAACTTTGATTAGAACGTACAAAATCCCTACTTCCAATCATTTAATCAAAACATTTAATCCCACGAACCAGACAAGAAACGCTAGTATTCACAAACGTCTTACGAAACATAAAAAACAAAAGGAATACCTCTTATACCTTCAAAAAGCAAAAATATGTATGGGCAAAAAAGATTGTACAAACGCCATAAAATATCTTTCTTTAGCCATAGCTAAAAACCCCCACAACCCCCTCCTCTACACCTACTTAGGCTACGCCTACTCCCATATAGGAAACTACACAAAAGCCTTAGAATCTTTCAAAAAAGCATTAGAAATTAATCCTAAATTTGCAGAAGGCTATGCAGGAATGGGATATCTATACCTTCAACTCCACGCTCCAAATGCTGCTGCTTTAGCCTTTAAAAAAGCCCACGAACTAAATCCCAAAGATATCGTCTATAGCGTCAACTACGCCATATCTCTATTAGAAGCAAAAAAATACAAAAACGCTCTTAAAGTATTTAAAGAACTAAAAGAAAAATACCCCTTCCTTCCAGAAATTTACTTCAACGAAGCAATACTACTAATCAAAACAGGAAACTACACCGAAGCCAAAAACGACCTAAAACTCTTTTTAGAAATGACGAAAGCCAACCAATATTACACTCCATATCGGAAAACAGCCCAAAAACTTATCCAAGCCATTAACTCTATAACTAAAGGAAACAATGAAAAAGGAAAAAATACTAAATAGAAAAGGGTTCTCACTCGTAGAATTAGCCATAGTTTTAATTATAACCGGGCTGATAATGGGAGTAGGAATAAAAAGTTGCATCTCTGGAATAACAACTGCAAAAATAGATAAAACCAAGGATAATTTAAACACACTTTCTATTTTTATCCAACGTGAAATATGCAAATATGGTAAATACTCCTTTTCAATTCCTGAAAACCTTTTAACAGATGGCTGGAACAGAAAAATTAAAGTACTTTCTTTTGGTAATTTAACAAGCGACCCCGTATGTAGCATTCCCGACGCAAATACTGCAGTTAACTTATACAACGACACACTCGTAACAAACGTAGCCTTTTTGCTTCTTTCTCCAGGAGAAAACGGAAAAATAGACTCTTTAATAACAACAAATCCAATAATAATCAAAGAAGATGATATAGCAGAAATAATAACTCTATACCAACTCAAAGCTAACTGCTGTAATTCTTACAAACTACAAATACTTACCTCCTTCTTACCTCCAATAACAGAAGGAGAAACTTACAATACTACATTAGTAGTAAAAAATGGTTCTCCCCCTTATACATTCTCTCTTACAAGCGACAATCCTACTTTCAATTCTATAATCAATACCCATTTTCCAGTAAAAACAAACAACAACTACTGTTTTCTCAATCTATCAACGAACGAAACAGAAAGCATTGTGCAAAACACTTTAAGTAGTGAAATTGGAATAAAATTAAAAGTAACAGATAGATTAGGAAACTCAGCAGAAAAAACTTTCTACATAACCTTAATAAAGAGGAATTTACGTTGAGAAAAGCATTCACTCTCATAGAAATGGCTATCGTTTTAGTAATATTAGGACTCATTATTGGTATAGGCACTGGCGTAATGATTCAATTCATTAAATGGAACAAACGGCAACAAACTGCAAAAACTGTTAATTCTGCAACAAGTGAAGCAATCGGCTTGTCCTCTGAAGGAAGCATCAACCCAAACTCATTACCTACTATAACCGACGCTTATTCTCAAAAAATAGTTTACATAATAGCTCAAAAACTAACCTCCTCTTACTTACAACCCCTTAACGCAACTATATGCGACGTTAAGGACACACAACTTTTCCTACAAGATAATGCAACAGGAGCGAAAATCAGTAACATTGCTTTTATAGCTTTTTCCAAAGGCTCAGATTACACATCCAACACCTACTGTAACGAAAAGCAAGTTAACGAAAATACTATCTGTACAGACAACGTAACAACAGACACAACTAAAGATATCGTAAAATACGTAACTCTTCCAGAACTAAAACAATACCTCGGCTGTCCTAGCAACCCTCTCCACATACTGAACAACCAACTCCCAATAGCATATGTAAATGAAAGCTACAACGCAACTTTATACGCAAGTGGTGGGATAAAGCCATATAAATGGAACATAACAGAGACAAACTGCTCTTGGATTAAGACAAAACAAATCAACGACTCTTTTACGCTTTCTGGAACTCCAACACAGCAAGGAAGTTGCCTTATAACTGTAAGTGTAACCGACAACAACACTCCAACACCATTCACAGACATAAAAACTTTCAGCATAGATATTCTACAGACAAGTAACAATACTTCTACAGGAGCTTGTTCATCTTATAATTTAACAATAACTGTAAGCTCCCGCCCACGCTGGAAATATCCAATAAGTATAAGCATTTTCGGTGAATGTGTTAAAACACTGACAAGAGGTAGTTACACAGAATCATCACTACAACCATCCACAACAATAACTTTATATGAAAATTGGTGGTGCATAGATGAAAACACCGTAGTTCTTTCAGGTACCGTATCTTCCTTGGACAAAAATGGCGATTGTGAGACAGTAATAAATTGCACAAATGGAGAATGTACATCTCAATAGGAGCATGCAATGACAGAAAAGCAAAAATTAGGCAAAAAAGAACGCTTAGGCGACAAATTAGTTAGACTTGGACTTATAACTCCTGAACAACTTGAAATAGCCCTTAAAGAACAGAAAAGAACAGGCGAACTTCTAGGAGAAGTTCTTTTAAGGCTCGGATTCATTACAGAAGAACAATTAATGAACGCTCTTTCTGAGCAAAAAGGAATAGAAAGAATAGAAATCTCCTCTTACTTAATAGACCCAGAAGTCATAAAACTAATTCCTAAAAAGATGGCTGAAAGATACAAAGTAATTCCTCTCTCCAAAGAAGGAAATACCCTAATCTTAGGAATGGTGAATCCCTTTGACATAGAAGCTATAGACGTTATCTCAAGATTTACAGGTCTCAAAATAAAACCGGTAAAAATAAAAGAAAAAGAGTTTGAAGACGTCTTCTCAAAATACTACGGAGAAACCAAAAGTATAGAAGACCTAATAGAAGAACTACTATCTGAGGAAATCCCTCCAGGTGAAAGAGACACAAGAATAATCCAATTAGTAGACTACATAATCTTAAAAGGAGTAAAAGATAAGGCTTCCGATATTCATATAGAACCAGCCGAAGCCGTTACGAGAATCCGCTACAGAATAGACGGCGTTATGATGCTCGGCTTTATTCTCCCCAAACAGTTACATTCTTCCATTGTAACAAGAATAAAACTGATTTCTAACTTGAACATCTCCGAAACAAGACTTCCTCAAGATGGAAGGACAAACTTTAAAGTAGGGGAGAAAGAAATTGACCTTAGAGTTTCTACTCTTCCCTCCATCTATGGTGAAACAGTAGTAATGAGACTATTAGGTCTAAATGAAGCTTTACCAAAGTTGGAAGAATTAGGATTTGAGGATTACAACTATAAAACAATACTAAAGAGTATCCAAAAACCTTACGGAATTATATTAGTAACAGGACCTACAGGTTCTGGTAAAACAACCACTCTTTATGCAGTTCTGAACAAAATATTTACCGTTCAAAAAACGATAATAACAGTAGAAGACCCGGTAGAATATAAATGGGAACTGATAAGGCAGGTACAAGTCAACCCAAGAATCGGGCTTACATTTGCAAGAGCATTAAGAGGAATTCTCAGACAAGACCCTGACATTATTTTAATCGGTGAAATCAGAGATGAAGAAACAGCCAAGATAGCTACACAAGCAGCTCAAACAGGTCATCTGGTTTTAACCACTCTACATACCAACGATGCAATATCTTCCATAACAAGACTTTCCGATTTAGGAGTCCCTCCTTTCTTAATAGCAAACTCGCTAATCGCTATTTCCGCACAACGATTAGTAAGGAAAATCTGCCCCTACTGCAAAATTTCATATGAAGCATCAGAAGAGGAAAAAAGATACTTAGGTATCCCAATAGAGGAAAAACTAACTCTATATAAAGGGAAAGGTTGTGAAAAATGTAAATTCAGAGGATACTTGGATAGAACAGTAATAGCTGAAATACTTTACGTGGATAAAGAAATTGAAGAACTAATATTAACTGAAGCACCTATTACAAAAATAGAAGAAGTAGCATTAAAGAAAGGTTTCAAACCAATGTTTGAAAGTGGAAAGGGAAAAGTACTAAAAGGAATAACAACAGTAAGCGAACTAAAACGTGTTATTGGATAACTTACAACAGCGAAAATAGGAATTTCTATAATAGATATGACGGGAAGTTCCCGTCATATCTTCGAACTTAAATCTTAGAATTTATAAACAAGAGCTTTAATACTCGCAGTTCCGTTATAACATTCTACAAGAGTAGGGTTTGAAGTCAAAGTAGCTATCCACTTTGTGGAACTTCCCGCAAAACTACTACTTGTACAGAAAACATTCCCTCCGGTTCCAACACTTCCATCTACAATCCTGTCTATAGATGTAAGATAAGGAAGTGTATCGTTATCAAATGAAGCAGAACAGTCAGAAGATGCACAAAGAATTAAAGCATTATGGTCTTTCCCATCAGTTCCATTGTAATAACCATAAAAAACATAGAAAGTATTAGAACCAGAAGTTATAGCATTAGTATCAGGAGGATTTATAAAATGAGCATTCTCAAGATCTGTCTTGGCATTATCAGTAGTACTATTATCTCCAATAATTCCACTCTTATCTTGATCTCCTGCATACCTTCCCATTCTGTCATAGAAAGCCCATTGATACATTTCCCATTGTTTTACAGCCGTTGCAACTTTTTTAATTCTTGCATTTTCTATCAAATCTTTACCTTTTAGAACAGCACCCATAATAATTCCTATAATCACAAGAACTATAGCCAGTTCAATCAATGTAAAACCTTGTTGTTTCCTCATAGCTACCTCCAGTTAAATATTGGTAATACCACCCTAAATAAAGAATACCTCAAAAGTCCTAAACATTCAAGTCATGATCTGAAACTATTTACTTTTTAGAACGTAGAACCATGAACATGACAACTACTACACTTTTGCCCAGCATTATGACCAATTTCCGAATCTATATCTACAGGCAATCCTAATCCATTAACCGGTGAATAACTCTCTGTTCCATCATGGCAAGCAGCACAAAGAGAAGAAAGAGTTTGCCTTTCAATAATTACATCCGTAGAATTGTTCTCAATAGGTAACTGTATATAGGATAAAAATGATGTTTCGTTAGAAAGGTCATAAATTTTACCTTTAGCGTAAACTATTCCTTCATAGTCACTCTCACTATCGGGGTCTATCAGCACCGTTTTAACACTCGCACTATTATCTTCCTGCTTCACTTCCTCTTCAACAGTTAAAGTCTCTCCAACTCTTTCCACTATTAAGGCATCATTTTTAGAAGCATGAGGGTTATGACACACTATACAAGCAAGTGCAGAATGCGGATTATAATAGAGCAATTGTCCTTGTAAACTTATATTTTTAAATTCTATCTGAGTTACATTAAATGGCTCGTAACCATGAAAATCTCTATAATCTCCTATATCCTTAGGTTGAACATCAACTTCTACTCTACAATCCGCCATTCCATATCCTTTAGTATCTGCCAAAGCTTCTTCCTTTAAAGTATTCCAATTAGAAGAATGGCATTCCAAACAGAATTGTTCAACAGAAGCTACAGGAACACCATTAAACCTTGCAAAATCCGTATCCAACTCAACAAGTCCATCCATATCAGGTTGCCAATGGCAAACTACACAGTCAAAATTATCTATCTTACCGTTATCGTTAAAATCATGAAAATATTTCCTCCCAGAGGTTCCTTTGTAAAAATGCATTAAATCCATATTATCATGACAAACAAGGCAATCTCTGCCACCAAAATCAGTAACACCATTAGCTCCATGACATGCGGAACACACTCTTATGGCGTTATTAACTCCAACTTTAGATACAGCATCTTCTATCAACTTCTGATATTCTTCAGGAGGATATAATTTCGTTCCCATCGTATGTTTAAAATTCTGATGACACAACAAACAATCCTTCTTTCCCCACCCATCCTTATGGTTCTCAGGAGTTAAATAAGGAGCAGCTCTTTCAGAAACATCTATGCCAAAATCCCTATAATGAACGTCAGATTTTCCAAGTCCTCCTCCACAAGAGTAAAGAAATAACATGCACCCAACTATGCCTAACAGCTTTCTCACCTCTTACCTCCCGGCAGGAAAATCAAAGAAAATTCTAATACACTTATTCCAATATTGCAAAAATAAGCCATTACGAAAGAAGAAAAATGCAGAAATACAGATAAGTAAATTTATCTTGCCCCCTCACTTAACAAACCTATACACTTTTACTAAACCCCTTGAAAAATCCCCCCCAACCACCACTTCACTAAAACCAGATTTCTTCACAATCTCTTTAAACCTTTCACCGTGCGGAAAATCCACCACACTCCCATAAAGATGCCTGACTACATCCTCCTTAGAACGCAACCTGGCAAAAGGCACTGCGAACCACTTAAAAAACTTTTCAACAACTCCTCTCCAAACGCCCCTTTCAGGAAAAGCCAATTCCATAACTCCAGCTTTTCCACCTCTTTTTAGCACTCTATAGATTTCTCTTAAAGAATCTTCAATATCATCAAAATGTCTCAAAGAAAAGGAAACAAGAACGGTATCAAAAGAACCACTTTTGAAAGGAAGCTTCAAAGCATCACCACAAACAAACGGAACTTCAGGAAACTTCCTTCTGGCAACTTTCAACATAGAGATAGAATAATCAAGACCTACCAAAAACGGAACGTTCCCGTACAAAAATTTCTCTAATGCCCCCGTCCCACAAGCTATATCAAGAACTCTTCCTTCAGGCTCAACAAAATCAACAAACCTTTCTTGCCACTTACTTATCAAACCAAAAGAAATCACATTGGAGATAAAATCATACCTATCAGCCGACTTCTCAAAAACTTCAACGCTAACAGGTAAACTTTCACGTCTTTTTTGGAGAATAAGTAGCCCCCTAGAGAAGAATACCTAACAAAAGAAAAACTCCCAAAGCGATTAAAAGCCCTACAACCACATAAAGAACGACTGAGAATACCAATGAACAAACTTAACGAACCAAACACCCAAAATAGGTAAAAGCAATATTGAAAGCGTAGCTATAAGAACAATCCAAGCTTCTTTTTCTATATCCCTTGAAGACACCTCTTTAGCCATTTAAACCTCCTAACTACTTTGTAAACGGATGTTTGGCATGTACTTCTGCATTATGGAACAACTTATACCTCAGTAAAGCCTCTACTCCATGACAATCTACGCATATACTTCCCTTCAATGTATCATTTCTTAAGAAACTATTCCTTATATTACCTTCAACCAACTTTCCTGGTCCCCTATCTGTCCATCTGCTCCACACGTGAGGGTCATGGCACGTTTCACAAACGATAGCACCACCCACTTTCACACGTCTTCCAGAATTATCATAGATAGGCCAGTCTCCGTGTCTTCCTGGTCTGTCAACAGAAATCGTTTTTATATCCCTATACGGATGGAAGTAATACTTCACGCTTTTATTTTGCGCCATACCACCTTCAGAATGGCAAGTTAAACACAAGTCATTCATAACATTACTGGAAACTCTCTTAACTTCTACGTTCCATAAGTAAACGTCCTTAGCGTTATGAGGTGTATGGCAACCGGAGCAAACGCCTTCCTCTGCAACCTTTTTATCGCCTAATACTCTAAAGTCATGGTCTGTTCCTATCACTCTCCCTTTCCTTTCATGACATGAAAGGCAAAGCTCACTATCGCCAGAAACAGTCTTTCTCGTCAAACGAACTCTATCCTTACCGCCGTGCGGATTGTGACAGGTTGCGCAATCTATCTTTCCTTCTATCAAAGGAAGACCAGAATATTTAACGTAAACATTCGTAATATCACCAATCGGATGCGAATGCTCTCCTATCTTCTCTGCAAAACCACTTTTACCGTGACACGTTAAACACAACTTCTCGTCCAAAGTCTTCCCAGAAACAGGCTCCATAGACCAGAGAAACTTAAACTTAGGATTATGCGGTGTATGACACAAAGCACACTTGCCAAACTTAGCTACAACCGCTTTCTCCTTAGCCGGCAAATCAACCTGCGTAAAGTCGTGAGAAGAATGCGTAGTATCTTCCTTCTTATGGCAAGTCAAGCAAAGTTCGGAGTTATTAGAAACTTTTATCCTTAAAAGATACTCAGTCATTGTATGTGGGTCATGACAGGTATAACAAGTAATTTTCTTACCAGGTAAAACGTTTACAGGGTTCTTAATACCCATAGGATGGTCATGATACTTAGATTTCATAACGTCGTTACTATGACATACAAGACAGAACTCCTTCTGTTTTCTTGTTCCCACTCCTCTCAAGAAACTACCAACAGCTTTATGAGGAACGTGGCACGCTGCACAGACTCCTGCCTCATCCGGTGTTTCTCCCAATACGTTCTTATCTTTAATGGATGCGTGAACGTTGGACAGAGCCCCAATCTTATCCGCATGACACTTAAGGCATAGACTCCATTCAGGAACTCTTAAAAAGCTTGCTGCTGCCCTATTTTTATTCAACCCTACTGCGCTCCACTTATGGGGGTCGTGACACGTACCGCAAGTAACGATTCCACCCTCTCCAACAGGAAGGTCTACTTTTACTCCCAACTTCTTACCAGTCGGGTGTGTAATTTCCCCAACATCTGCAGCTATCCCACCAGGATAGTGACAAGTTAAACAAGTTTTACTTTCCTTATCACTAACACCTAAGCTTTCAATATATTTCTTAGCCGAAGTTGTCTCCTTAATACCCCACAGAAAAGCACCTACTGCTCTATGTGGAACGTGGCAAGATTCACAGAGTCCAGCCTTATTTACAGGCGTTCCAAGCGCATTTCTTACTTTTATATCCTTACCTCTTAAATCGTGGAACGTACCTTCAACGCTTCTCTTACCGTGACACGTTACACAGAGCTGCTCTCCAGGCATAATCAGGAAGCTATTTTCAGGTGTTCCCTCTACTTTTCCTTTTACAACCTCTTCAGGTTTTTCAGGATTCCAAATGTGAGGATTATGACAACTAACACACTCACCTTTGTGTGAGTTTGCAGCACTTCCCACAACGTGAGAAGAAACTCCACCATTATGACAAGCTATACATTCCTTACTCTCAACAGAATATCTATCAAATCCACCCTTAGAAGAAGGTTTTCTAGCAAACAAGTCTTGGTCTGTTTTTGCGTTATGAGCAAGGTGACAACTTAAACAACCTTCTCCTTTAACGTTATGCGGTGAGAAAAGAGCTGGCTTTTCTGCAGTATGACAAGCGGCACATATAGTTTCAGGTTTTTCAACCGTTAAATATCTATTCTCTTCTTTGTGCATTTTGTGACACGTTAAACACTCAACCTTACCATCAACTAACCTGTTTCCAATTAAACCATCAGCATTCATAAAAGAAGTCAAAGCAACATGTATCCTATGATTTCTCTTTCCTATCTTATTTTCATGACAAACAAGACATAACGCCGAATTCTTAACACCCGCTATCAGCGTCCTTCCGCCTGTAGCCTCGTGAGCAGAGTGACATGATTCACATTCCACCCTGTTATCAGAAGAAACTCTTCCATGTAAAGCTAATACCTTCTCCACTTGTTCAGGAGATAAAGGTTTTGTATCAGACAGAACAGGATGGTTTAAACCATGTTCCCCATTCTCTTTATGACAAGCAATACATAAAGCCGAATTAACGTTAGGAACTCTCATAAATGCGTAGTCAATCTTATTTTCACTCCCCGTTTCAGTGTGCGGAGTATGACACGTACCACAATAAAGTTTTCCATCTTTTAAAGGAAACTGTTTAGGTAAATGAAAACTCTTAGGAACTTTTACATTAACAGGATGAGAAAAATGGTTGAAATTGGTAAAAGCCAACCTATCATCAGCTAAAGAACCATCATGACATGAAAGGCACATCAATTCATCAGCTGCAGTTATAGAGGTATTTAGAAGAAGTTTCTTTGATTCTTTTTTTGATTCCAGGAGCCAGTTCTCATGACAAACAAGACAATCTTTTTTCATACTTTTGACTAACCTGGCTTCCGAACTACCCGAAAAAGTCAAGAAAAGTGCAACTAAAACCAGGCTTTTTCTCATTATTTTACTCCTTGCACTCTAAATGTAAGAACTTTTCCTTGGCGAGGTTCCAGAACAAACACCTTTTCTCCATCAGCAGCTACTGCTATTGGATAATCAACTCCTTTGGCAATCACTTTAAGAAAAGCTCCGTACTTATTAAAAAGCTGAACAGCACCAGTTATACAATCAGAAACAACTACATCTTTGCCAAGAATAGCTACCCCTTTAGGTCTAAACAAATCTCCTTCTTCTATACCAAAAACGCCGAAAACTCTCACAAACTTTCCTTGCGGAGTAAACTCCTGAATTCTTCCATTTATAGAATCCACAACGTAAAGAACGCGACCATCTGTAGCTATAGAAAAAATCCCCACAAACTCCCCTGGCGCCGAACCTTTACTACCAAATTTCTTTTCCAAATTTCCTTTCAAATCGTACACATCAACAGACTGTGTCTTTCCATCAGTAACGTAAAGCTTACCGTCAAGTTCAACAACATCAATAGGTCTTCCTTCCACCTTAAACTTCTTAACTTCTCCATCTTTAACCACATAAACGTAGCCTTTTTGGCTCGTTAAAAAAATCCCCTTATCGTTAACGTAAATCCCATAAGGAGATGGAACTCTAATCTCATTAACTTCTCTACCATCTTCTGTATATACCAAAACCCTATCGTTCAACCCATCAACTACATAAACCTTTCCTTCGTATGCAGCTATATCGGAAGGAAACTTCCAGTCACCCTTTATGTCAGCAAAAGCGTTCAACCCGCCCAAAACAAACAGAATAACGGCGAGAATTAATCTCATTTTCTACTCCTTACCACACGAATTTAGGAAAATGAATTACTTTATACTTGATAAGACCGTTCACAATATCGTTATGTTCAAGGTCTTTTACCCTCTCGGAACTGAAGCCAAGCTCTACAAAATCCAACTTTCCATCAGGCTTATGACAATCAAGGCACTTTAAAGGTTTATCCGTTAAAGCGTTATGCATAGAAGCAACCGCCTTGACGTCCTTTAAAAGAGATTCATTTCCTTTCAGCGGAATCTCAACAGGTACTCCATTATCTACCGGTACTATCCTTGCATCGCTATTCATTCCTGAAAGCATAACCTTACCGTCAACTTTTACATACTTTACACCGTAGAAATTGCCGAACTTCTTTAAAGAAATCTTTCCATCCTTTATCTCTTCCCATCTGTACTCAAGACCACTCTTAACGAAATGGCAAGTGTTGCAACTCAAAAACGTAGAGTGAGCGTTATAGAACGGAGAAAACTTTTTATCCTTTTTATGAGGAGCATACGTATGACAAGCTACACAAACGTCCTGGACTTTATAAACATACTCGTTCTCTATATGGAAAGGCTTAGGATATTCCTTCCCCGTTTCAACTTCGGGCTTTTCAAACTCCTTTATTTTCTTCTGCCATTCACTTACATTGTTAGCAGGAGCAGAAAGTAAAGGATTTGTAGCCGCATAAGCACCAGCAGCAATCAACCCTGCAAACGTTATGGTTAAAAACCTTTTCATTACGCAGTCCTCCCCTCAACTTCCTTTTCAAGAAGGTGATGAGCATACTCGTGCATTCTTTCTATCATCTCTTCTTCAGGCAATTGCTCAACCTCAAGAACAAACTGATAACGTTCTTTCAAGAATGGATACTTTTCCAGAAGATGAGGCTCATTCTCAGCAACAGCTTTAATAATTCTTCTATAACTACGAGGACGCTCCTCTATCCACTCTATTTCAGTAGCAGTTCCAGAAAGCCATATCCAGTCCATCGGGAACTTATGAGGACCGTAGTGAACCATGTACATATGCGCCAATGCAATCCAACCTAAAGCCAAAGTAGCTTCATCAGAGTGCATCAAGTAAGCAATCTGTATAGTCTCTGGAGGAAGTCCTAAAAATCCCGTGAACACTTCAGGAAGCCAGAGTATCCATCCAGTAATACCAATGGCGAGCATACCCCAGCCGACCGCCCAGAAGTCAAACTTGTCAACCCAGATATATTCATCCCAATCTGGCGGAACTTTCCTGAATCCCAATAAATACTTAATGTAATGAACAAACGTAATGTCTGTAGGACCAGGAACAATCTTAAAGTATCCAAAGAAATCCTTCTTAGCCAAATCCCAGTTTGCTATTAAAATGCAGATAACGTAAACAACTGTCAGTAAAAAGTCAGCGAACATGATAAAACCGGAAACTCTGTGTATCGTCATCTCTCCAGTAATACCGCCTAACATCTCTATAAGCGGTCTCGCCCATGCAGTATCGTAAAACTTGAGAGGATATCCAGTTATAACCTGCCATATAAAGGTCGCGAACATTCCAACGTGAAGAAGACGCTGATATAGGGTGAACTTCTGTATCATTATCTTCTCACCATCAACGATGAGAAGCTTATCCTGCTCAGGTCTTAATCTAAATGTCCTCTTAAAAGCTTCCCACAATCCCATTAGTGTTTCCTCCTCAGAGTTTTAAAGAGGTCAAGACCTACAATAATTACACCAAGCAATAGAACCGAAGTTGTAAGCCAGAACATAAAGTCTTCCATAAACTTAACAATTTTCTGTCCTAAGGTATCAGGAACAGGATGCATATGAACCCACTTAGTTGTAGCGAAGTTCTCCATATGGTCTTTATAAGCAAGAGGGTGACACTCCGTAGAACGTCCACACGTTAACTCTATATTCTTAGCGTTGATAGAAGAACGAGGGTCATTCTTATGGAAGATATCGTGGAAGTTTCCTCCCTTATTGGTATGACAATCAAGACAATCTGGAGCCCTTGTATCATTTCTGTCAAGGTACAGCATCTTAGAATGCATAGTAACTTTATAAGCCTCAACAGCCTTCAGAATTCTTTCTCTTTCATATTTATTGTAGATACCTTCAACTTCTAAAGCTTTTTCCATCTTCTTCTCATTTTCGTGACAACTTGCACAAAGCTCTACAATTTCCCAACCATCTCTTCTCGTTTTTATAAACTGATGGACAAATCCATTCTTTATCAAAGGAATATCTTCTCTACTTGCGACGTGTGCCAATCTATCTTCTGTCCAATCTTTATTCTGGTGACATATAGAACACCTCTCAAAACTTCCCTGTAGAGTTTCAAACTTCTTTACATCAACAAGCAATCTGTTCGTATGACAATAGGTACAATAAGGATAAAGGTCAGGTGCTCTATCGTAATTCTTCCCGTGAACGCTTTCTTTCCAGGTTTTGTAAACATCAGCGTGAGAAAACGGCTTATTTGTAGAAGGGTCTACAACGTGACACTGAGTTGCGCAGTTAACCTTCTCATTTCCCGGTTTATGAGGATATTGCTGTATTTTTACGTGACACTCTGTACAAGCAATATCCCTATGAACTGAATGAGCGTAAAGCGCCTCATTAATACTACAATCCTTTATTTTGTTATCTTCAACAACAGCCAAGCCTTTAAGTCTGTGACACGACAAGCATCCATCATCAGTAATACCCATTCCCCAAGATGCTGACACTAAGGCTAATGCACCGGTTATTCCTAATATGAAGGCTTTCACTCTGTACCCCCTACTTAAGCGAATTAATGGAGTGACATACTAAACAAAGCTGCCCTTTGTTCGTAGGTTTAACCATTAAATCAACAACTTTTTGGTTAATAGAATAATACTCTAATTTTCCGTAAAATTTACGAAGTTTATATACAAAATCCTTATCCTCAATTTCTTTCCATTTAACAGAAATATTTCCACCTTTGGCAGCTGTCATAGGATGAGGATTGTGGCACGTAATACAGGTAATCTTTCCATTAATCAAGATTGGTTTCCCATCCCTATACCATAGTAGTCTTTCCTCTCCACCCTTATCAAAATCTTTTACGTTAAGAACCGTTCCCTCCTTAACGTATGGTTCTAAAGATTTCGTCGGAGCTATTAAGTGTTCGTAAGCACCTACATGAGGAGCTTTCGTATGACAACCAACGCACAACTCGTAAGCTTTCCTATGCCAACCCATACCGTGGCAATAGATACATACCTTGGCGTTATAATCACCAGAAGAAGTTAACATAGACCTGTGAGGATTAAATTTTTTATAACAGCTTCTAACGTGACACTCAAAGCAAAAATCAAGTTCACTTTTTATTCTGTTTCCATCAGTTCTCAAAAAGAATTTATTTTTTGAGCTCATGTCATGGCACGTCGTACAGGTCAAATAACCGTTATTCAAAGGAAATCCAACAGGCACTTTCAAACACTCTTTTTCTATAACTCTTATCCCTCTAACAGGATGAAGTATAGAACAACCTTCCTTATGACACTTTAAACAAAACTCTTCAGAAACACCTTTATAACCGATACCGCCACACTGAACAGCATAAACAGAAGAAGTTAAACTAACTAAAATTCCTAAAATCAAAGCTATCCTTTTCATCTTGCCCATGTCCCCTTTGTATGGCATTCCATACAGAATCCTATATGGTGACATTTACTACACTTTCCTGGGTCAGCAGCCGCTTCTATAGAATGGGTGTACTCGTAGTTTCTTGGATGAACTCTATGTTGAATAACGTCCCTACGAATATGACAGTCTATACAGAACGTTTGTTTATGGCAGTTACTACATTCTGCAGGATTGGCTTCATAAGCCACTTTGTGAACTTTCATCCAGTTACCATTCTTGTGGCTTGCAGGTTCAAGCTCTTTCATATTGTAGTGACACAAATAACACTGGGTCGGAGCATTTTTAACAGGTGATTTAGGATTATTATGACAATAATGACAGGTAACTTTTGAAGGCATATCAAGCTTATGAATACCCCTATCAACTTGCTCTAACTCTGTCCATTTTATCTTTATATTCATCTGGTGACACGGAATACAGCCGTGCTTCTCAATAAACTCCTTATGATAGGAATGCTTAAATCTAACAGTAGCTCCCAACTCTTTGGAATAATTAACTTCCGTTTTCTGAACGCAAGAAGCCATAACTACAGAAACAATCACAACAGGTAAAAGTCTTTTCATTTTCGCGCCTCTTTAGCCTTTATTCCTGCTCCCCAGAAAAGACAGTTATATCTAAGCATAACTCTTACATCTCTATCAAAATCCTCGTTCTTTCTATAATCAAGCCCAACCTCAAAAGAGGAAAAGTCAGTAGCTCTATAAATGCCTTTCAAATAGAAAGCATTAGCCCACTGCTTGCCATAAGTTACCTTATCGTAACGAGCAAGGTCTGCTGTTCCGATAACGGAAAACTTCTTTGACAACCATTTATTAAAAGAAAACTCTAAACCTCTTAGAATTCCCATCCAGCTATTTTGGTAGATAACTGCTCCCGAGGTTCTTAAACCATAAGTAAACCACTTATCATTAATAAATCCCACTTTCAATAGGTGACCGTTATCCTTACCTTCGGTTTGGATATCAGAAAAAGTGTACCTTTCAAAGAGTTGCCACTCATCCGATAAAGTGTAGTAGGCACTCTCAGTAAACCTTAACTCTCTTCCTAAAGGAGAAAACTCTGCAAAAATAGAATCTTCTACTTCATTGTTATCAAAAGTGTAAACTGAATTGTAGAACTCAGTTTCAAAGTTGAATCTCCATTTACCAGGATAGTAATTAATGCCTCCAACAAAGTCGGTCAGTTCACCATGAGCAACGTCAACTTCAAGTCTTGAATAGTAAGCTGCATTGTAGGAAAAAGGTCTGTACGTTCCAAACACGAAAGAACTCTTTTTTACGCTACCATCATCTCTTAAATGTTCAAAACCTAAATAAAAACCTTTGTAATCAAACTTAAAACCACCTAAAAGGTCATCACCAGAGTAAGTGTTAGGTTCAAAGTATCTCGGCTTTCCTATGTAAAAGGTAGAACGGATTCCTGAATCAGAATAGTAGGTAAACTTAACAGCATCAGCAGTATAAGTTTCAAAACCCTCAGATATGAACTGCCTACCAACAGTTAAGAATGAATGAAGATAAGGAACACGAGCGTACAACTGATAGAGGTTTAAATCCCAGTCAGTTCCATAGCCAAAATCTTTCCACAACCTTCCGTAAAAATAGAGGTCTGTCCCGTTAGCTATATCCTTTATATCCAGTTTTAAGTAAGTATCAAAAGGCGTTGAGTCATGGTCATAAACGTCTTCCTTAAACTGTATCTGTGACTTAATTTCCCCTTCATACGAAGGTAATATGATAGCAGCATGAGCTGTTGACGTAATCGCCGTAACCGCAGCCACCAGAAAGCCAAGTCTTGCTATCCCCACGTTAGCCCTCTCTCGCTAAGCTGTACAAAGGATAGTACACCATTAATATTTCCAATGTCAAGTTTTAAAGAAAATATTTGAATTTAAATTCTGTTATGGTGCAAGATACTTTCCGAAATCGTCAAACGTCGCAGTTAGAACTCTTGCTTTATAGCCTTCCGTTACCAAATAAACGTAAGCAACTGTAGCCCTAATTCTTCCTGGACAGAATACAGCTATAATCTTATCCTTCGGAAGCTCATTAACTCGTTCAGGAAGTTGGTTTAAAGGTATTTTTATACTATTTTTTATGGATATAAACTCAAGCTCTTCTTCTGTTCTAATATCTAATAGAACAGCTTCTCCACTTTCCCACAACTTAAAGAACTTATCTGCTCCTATCTTAAATTCAGACTTGATGTAATTTCTATCCATTCTCTTCAACAAATCTCTTACTTCCATACTTCCTCCATAATCAAATTTTTGAGAAATTCTATCATTACATATACTTCATCAAGAACTTGAAACCTAATACAAAGAAAATAATTCCCAATATCCGTTTTACATGAACCGGTTTAAGATACTTATGAGTAATGTAAGCTGCTAAATAACCAGCGATAATTGCAGGAACAGCAGCACTTAGAGTAATACTCCAATCTACCTTTCCCAATTTCCAGTAAGCTAAAAATCCTGTAATTGAAGAAAAAGGAACCGCAAAAGCCGTCACCGGAGCTACTTTTTTGGGATTAAACCCCAATACTATTAGAAGTGGAGATATTAAACCACCACCACCGACTCCCAAAAAACCTGAAACAAAACCCGCAAGAGCACCTATCACAACAGGAAAAATAATTGAAGACTCTTCCTTGAAGACCCCTTTCTTAGGTATATAAACCATCAAGCCTGCAAAAAACAGGAAACAGGTAAAAGCAATACCAACCACTCTTTCTGGCACAAGGTTTGAAACGTAAGCACCTACTGGGGAAAAAAGTATAGAAGAGATAACTATCGGCAACGCTAATTTCAAATCTACTATTCCTTCCTTTAGATTATGAATAGTTGCTGAAGCCGTAGATATAAAATTGGTAAACAAACCTGCAGGTCGCGCAACAGGAAAAGGAACGCCCATGAAAACCAAAATGGGAATAAGAGCTACCGCAGAACCCATACCTCCAAGCCCGAATATGAAAGAAGTAATGAAAGAAGCTAAGGAAATTTCAAGTAAACTCACCTTTTATCCTCCTTATCCTTTGATGGACACACTTCTTCAAGCTTAAGGGAATCAAGTTGTTTCCTATCACTCTTAACAATTTTCCAGTTCTCACCCAACTTCATAAACATGTCAAATATTAGCTTCTTCTCTCCCTTAGGCTCTGTAAGGAAATACTTTATTTTGTTACCTTCTCTCTCCGAAGACACTATTCCAAACGTTTTCAACTTTGAAAGGTGGATGGAAACTGTAGCCATAGTCAAATTTAGAACGTATGTAATTTCACAAACAAAAGCAGGTCTGTGTTGAAGCATTTTAAATATCCTAAAACGTGTAATGTCGGACAACAGCTTTATCATTTCTAACTCTTTTTCCATAACTATCTCCTCGCTTGATTTAAATCAATTCATTTTCTTTCAAAATTGTTCATACTTACAGAATATCAACATTGTTTATACCATTGACTAAATTGATGACTTAATATATACTCCAACTACGATTAATGCAACGGAGATAACAATGAAGAAGGCATTAACCTTAATAGCATTACTATTAACAAGCATTCATAACTCCAGTGCTATAACCTTAAAGCAAGCAGAAAACCTAACAGTTAAAAACTATCCACTAATAAAAGCACTCAATAAAAGAAAAGAAAGTTTCTTAAAGAAAAAAGAACTTATAAAAAAAGAACGCTTTGGAACAGCAAACATAACTGGAAGTTTCTTACACTACAACAGAAAAAATATGCTTGTTCCCATGTCCACACTCCCTTCACCTCTCAACCCACCACCTTTTGACCAAGACAAACTATCTTACGGAATAGAATACTTTGCACCTATATATCAGGGCGGCAAAATCCCCCTCACCTCCCTCCTCTTCTCCTTACGCGCCAAATCCGTTGACACCCAAAAAAGCTACCTAAAATGGACCTTAAAATACCAGGTTGACACGGCATACCTCACCTACCTCGCCCTTAAAGCACAGGAAAATTCCCTAAAAAGCTACCTAAAAAGCCTTGAAAAACTCAAAAGTGACGTTGAAACAGGCATAAAAGCTGGAAAATTTGCCAAGGTTGACCTCTTAAAAGTTGAATACGACATAGCAAAAGTTCAATCCGAAATAGAAAAGGTAAAAAGCGAAGAAAATACGATGCTAACCATACTTCAAAACCTGACCGGAATAAAAATCAGCTCAGTAGAACCGGTAACCATAGCTCAAAAGCCTTTACCACCTGAAAAAATCCTCTACTCTCAGCTTCTCAAAAACAACAAACTAATAGAACTCAAAAAACAGGAAACGGAAATATCCAAGAAAGAAACGGTTCTTACAAAAGCAAAGTACGGACTCAAAATAACCTTTAAAGCTTCCTATACAAGAAATTACGGATTTGACTCATCAGAAAACGAACCTTACGGCTTCGCAGCTCTATTTGTTTCCTTTCCCATTTTCACAGCAGGCAAAAAATACAAGGACATAGAAAGCGCCAAACTAAACGAACTAGCCAAGAAGCAAGAAGTTAAAGCTGAAGAAATCAACCTTAAAAACCAGCTGTCACAGGCAATTTCCGAATACAAATACACCCAATCTGAAATAAAAGCTCTTAAAAAAGAAGTAGCCTTAGCAAAAGAAACAGAAAGAGTAGAACAGCTTAAATACGACAGCGGTAAGGGAAGCATGGAACACCTTCTATTAGCTAAATCGAAAAGGTTTATGGCAGAAGCAGCACTCAAGGCTGCCATTTACAAAGAAGAAATTATCAGAAGAAAAATAGAAACCATCATAAACGGCGGAGAGATAAGATGAAAAGTAGAATAGCATGGATAATCTTTATCTTAATAGTAGTCGGCGGAGTGATTTTAGGAGCTACAGCAATAGCAAAACGAAAGCAGGAAATAGCTTCTACTCCCACACCTCAAAGACCACCAATACCAGTTGTGGTAGCAAAAGTAAAGCAGGGAGCACTAATTCAAAAAATAAAGTATTTAGGCAAAGCCGAAAGTTACAGCTACGCAACCATTTCAACAACAATAGCCGGAACGGTTGAAAAGGTTTATAAAAAAGAAGGCGACACCTTCAAAAAAGGCGAAACGCTGGTAAAAATAGACGACTCTCAAATAAAGGAATCAATTAAATCTCTTAAGGCAAAACTCAAAACGATAGACGCAGAAATCAAAGCTGCCCTGATAGATAAAAGAGCTGCTGAAACGATACTCAAAAACGCAAAAACAGAACTTAAAAGAGAACAATTCTTATATTCAAAAGGTGCAGTGCCCCACACAGCGGTCGAAAAGGCTGAGAACGCTTACGCTACTGCAAAGGCAAAGGTAGAAAGCCTTGACTATAAAGTAAAAGGCTTAAACGCAGAAAAATCCTCCATCCTCCACCAAATCTCCTCCCTCCAGTCAAAGCTCAAATACACCACAATAAAAGCAGTAGAAAACGGCATAGTAGCAACAGTTTTAGCTCACGAAGGTGACCTGGCAGCTCCAGGCAAACCGCTGTTAAAAGTCTTCTATCCAGAAAAAGGAATGCGCGTTTTAGTAAACCTCCCGCCTTCAGAAGCAAAGTCGGTTGAAATAAATAGCACAGCTAAATTTGAAAACGGCGCCGAAGGCGTAGTCACAAAAATCTATCCGGCAGCCAATCCAGTAAACGGACTCTATACAGTAGAAGTAAAAGTAACAAAAGGGACAGTAAAGCCGGGCGAAAACGTAATCGTTACCCTAAAAGGCAAAAAAGCCAAAGGCACAGTAGTTCCAATAAGTGCCCTGCTTCACCTGAAAAATGAAGTAGTTGTTATAAAGGTAAACAACAGAAAAGTTCAACCCGTAAAAGTAAAAGTCTTGTTAGAAGCAAACGGAAAGGCAGTTGTTAAAGGAAATCTAAAACCCGGCGATATCGTTGCCACAGGCAGAGAGAGCAAGCTTTTAGAAATCTTAAGGTTCAACAAAGTTTTGCCAATAGAGGGAAACGATGAATAAAATCGTCAAGTGGTACATAGAAAAACCCCACGCCGTTTTAGCGTTTCTCCTGCTATTTTCCGTAATAGGAATAATCGGATTTAAAGAAATACCCAGAAAGTTCTTCCCAGATGCCAACAGACCGACGGTAGCAGTGGTAACCGTTGAACCTGGTGCATCAGCTTCAGACGTTGCAGCTCACATCACCCGCCCGATAGAACAGCACCTCAAAACCCTTTCTCTCGTAAGAACTGTAGATTCGGTATCAAAAGACGAAGTTTCCGTAGTAACTGTCGAATTTTCCTACAAAAAAGATATAGACGCGGCAGCAACGGACGTCTCAAACGAACTATCAAAAATAATCTCAAAACTCCCCAAAGACATCCTTCCCCCTCAGGTTTACAAGGTAACGGATGCAACAAAGCCGGTAATGATATTAGCCGTCTATCCCAGAAAAGGAAGCGGTTTAACGCTCGCACAGGTAAGAGAATTAGCAGAAAACGAAATAAAAGACCAGCTACTCAACCTTCCAAACGTTTCAGATGTAGAAGTATTCGGCGGATATGAAAGAGAAGTTGAAATCCTGCCGGATTATTTGAAAATGGCTAAATACGGAATAACTCTCAATCAACTGCTTAAAGCTGTAAGAGACAACAACAGAAACTTTCCGACAGGGTTGATAATCAACAAAAACGGTATGGTAGTCCTGAAAATAAAGGACGAAGCAGAAAGGATAGAAGACCTTAAAAACATACTGATAAAACCAGGCGTTTACTTAAAAGATGTTGCAAAAGTTAAGTGGGGATACGCAGAGAGAATGTCTGCCTACCACGGTAACGGAAAACCAGCAATAGGTATCTCTATACTGCGCTCACCGAAAGGTTACGAACTCCCGGCAATAGAATCGGTTATGCATTTCCTTCCAAAACTTGAAAAAGAATACCCCTACCTGAAGTTTGAAATCCCGTTCACTCAAGAGTGGATGATTAAGCTATCAAACAAAAACATGCTTGAATCGTTAAGAGACGCAATAATAATGACCCTTTTAGTCATATTTCTCTTTTTGGCAAATATCAGAATGCTCATAGTGTCCTTCTTCTCAATTCCGATTACCTACCTGATAACGATTGGTTTAATGTGGCTCTTCGGATTTAACTTTAACATCGTTACGCTCACGGCAGTAATATTAGCGTTAGGAATGCTCACAGACGATGCCGTCGTTGTTCTTGAAAATATAGAAAGACACTACTTTGAGCTGAAGAAAGACATAAAAACGGCGTGTATAGATGGAACGCAGGAAGTAATGTTAGCGGTTCTCTCCGGAACCTACACGACTGTAGTAATGCTTCTTCCGATAGTATTTGTCGGCGGTTACGTTCAAAAAATCCTCCGCCCCCTCTCCCTCACTCTGATTATTGCTCTTTTAGTTTCCTACGTGGTGGCAATGACGATAATCCCCATAGTAGCCCCTTACATACTGAAGAAAACGCCCGACAAGAACTTCTTAGAAAGGAAAGTTTACGACTACTACGTCAAAGGCTTCGTTTACAGGTTGAGAGACTTCTACGTTTCTCTGGTAACGCCGCTACTCAAACTCAAGAAACCCTTCTTCAGAATGCCGTTTATAATGATGTTTTTCATGCTCTTCGTCCTAACGATGAAAAACGTTATTCCCATATTAGGTAGAGACCTGATGCCCCCTATGGATACGGGAATAGTCATAGTCAGAGCAGAAGCAGATTCAAACACATCACTGCAAAAAACGGAAGATATTCTCTCCAAAATGGAAAAAATCCTCTACTCAATGCCCGGAATAATAAGAGTATCCTCAACTATAGGCTCTGAACCAGGCGTCCTGTCTTTTGGAAGCGGAAAAACGCCTCAGCAAATAGAAATGACCGTCCAGTTTATAGATAGGTTTCACAGAAAGGAAACGATATGGCAGATAGAAGACAAATTAAGAAAGAAGTTCTCAAAAATACCTGGATTAAGATACGTAAACGTAATGGACTATGGCGCTACACCTCTTTCTTCCATTAAAGCAACAATAGATGAAATGATTTATGGAAAAGACCCTCACATACTTGACCAGATAGGAAATAAACTGCTTTCCCTTATGTATAAAGTAAAGGGTCTAACGTCTGTTTCAAGAAACTGGTATATGGACAAAAAAGAACTAATACTTCAAGTTGACTCCCACAAAGCAGCCCAATTCGGACTCACACCACTGCAAATCGCAGAATACATCGGTGGATTTGTAAAAGGCATACCTGCTTCATCATTCGTTGTTCCCATGGAAAACGGACTTACAATAAAACTTATACTGCCAAAGAACAAAAGAGATGCAGTAGAAAAGCTTCAGAACCTTCCGATACCTACAAAGAAAGGATTCATTCCGCTATCTTATTTTGCAAAAGTTAAAGAAGAAAGAACGCAGAGCGTAATTACACATAAAGACCTTAAGAATACTTTAGACGTTGAAGGATACAGGTCAACAACGCCAACAACGATACTGCAGGAGCAGGTCAACAAGTTAGAGAAAAAGTTTATTAATCTGCCGCCAGGCTACGGCATATCTCACGAAGGCGAAATTAAACAGATGAACGAAAGCTTCAAGCGATTGATGAAATCCCTGATAATCGGAATTATCCTTCTTTACTTCTCGCTGGTTCCTGCGTTTTCCTCTTTCGCGTATCCAATCTCAATCATTGCAGCAATTCCGCCTGCCCTTATAGGTGCTGCGTTCTCAATGCTCATAACTCACAAACCGCAATGTATGCCCTCATTTATGGGAATGATTTTACTGGCAGGAATAATCGTTAAAAACTCCATTTTGCTCATTGACTTTATAAAGATGGCAAAGGAAAAAGGACTGGAAACAAAGAAAGCAATTATTGAAAGTATAAAGATAAGAACGCGTCCTGTTCTTATGACAGCGTTTGGCACAAGCGTTGGAATGATTCCAATAGCACTTGGTTGGGCTTTAGGACTTGAAAGGCTCGCACCATTAGCAGTCGTAGCAATAGGCGGTTTACTTATAGGAACATTTATGACCCTCGTCTTCGTCCCGGTAGTTGTTTCCGTAATAGAAGACATAAAGCAGATAGGAAAAATGCTGATTAAAGGCTCATCAAAAAACTAACGGCAAAAGCTGAATAAAGAGCAGTGCCAACCCACAAAGCATCTTCATCAATGTCAAACTTCGAGCTGTGAAGGGGATAGGTAGTCCCCTTCTCTTTATTTCCCGTTCCGAGCCTGATGAAGACGCCGGGGATTTTTTCCAGATAAAAGGCAAAATCCTCCCCTCCCATAGAAGGTCTCTCAAGCTCAACGACACCTTTTTTAGAAAACATATCAATCGAAATCTTTTTAACTAACTCAATTAAACGGTCATCATTCATAAGAGGCGGATTACCCTCTTTAATTGTCAAACTAGCTTCTACCCCATAAGCAACAGCCAATCCTTTAACGATTTCCTCCAATTTTCTGGCAATCAGCTTTCTAACATTTCCAGACAAAGTCCTGTAAGTTCCTTCAAACTCAACAGAGTCAGGAATCACGTTTTCTGCATAACCGCCGGCTATCTTTCCAACAGAAATAACAGCAGGTTCAAGAGGGTCAATAAATCTGCTTACAACGTGATAAATGGAAGAAACCATCTCGCAGGCCGCGACAATCGGGTCTCTACCTTTGTGTGGTTTTGAAGCGTGAGCACTTTTTCCTTCAACTCTAACGTTAAAAAAGTCAGCAGACGCCAAAACAACACCTTTTTTTATTCCCACAATACCGGTTTTTAACTCCGGTGAAACGTGAAGACCAAATATCGCCTCAGTCTCAGGCGTTAAAACGCCGTTTTCAATTAAAAACCTCGCTCCGCTACATTCACTCTTTTCCTCACACGGTTGAAAAATAAGTTTTACGCTACCTTTTAAATAACTTTTAATTTCAACAAGAGTCTTCGCAGCACCCAAAAGCATAGCCGTATGAGCGTCATGCCCACAAAGATGAGCAACTCCTGAAACGCGCGAAGCGTAAGGCTTCTCTATTCTACCTTCACCGGCAAGAGCGTCCATATCTGCCCTTAACGCCACTTCTTTTTTTCCACTTCCTTTGATAATCCCAACAACAGCCGTAGAACCAGCAAACCCTTCTATTACTTCATCAACTCCAAACTCTCTTAACTTTTTAGCTACAAACTCCGCAGTTTCATACTCCTGCCCGGAAAGCTCCGGATACATACGCAAATGCCTTCTCCAGGCTACTGTATCTTCAAAAATATCTTTAGAAATCCTCAATATTTCCCTATTTATATCCATAACGCCTCCCAAACACCAAAAGTATTTTCCTACACAACTGGAAGTTTTCAAAAGATAGAATAAATTTATCCAGCAAGTTTTCGGGTGGAGGCACAAATGACAGAAGACCAGATAAAAGAAATATTTTTAAAGTCAAACGCTTTTTTAGAAGGTCACTTTCTCCTATCAAGCGGACTTCATAGTCCCTATTACTTGCAGTGCGCAAAGGTTCTCCAATATCCCAACTACGCTGAGATCTTATGCAAAGAACTGGCAAAAAAACTAAAAGAGCTAGAAGTAGAATACGACTTAGTAATAGCCCCTGCAATAGGCGGAATAATCGTTTCTTATGAAACTGCAAGATATTTAGGCGTTAGAGGAATCTTCGCAGAAAGGGTAAACGGTAACCTTACCCTGAGAAGAGGATTTGAAATAAAAGAAGGAGAGAGAGCAATTGTCGTTGAAGACGTGGTAACGACTGGAAAATCTACAAAAGAAACAATAGAGGTTGTTAAGCAACACGGTGGTGAAGTCGTTGCCGTAGGCAGTTTAGTTGATAGAAGCGGCGGTAAAGTCAACTTCGGCGTTCCTTTTACTACTCTCTGGCGTCTCGAAGTTCCAGTTTACGAGCCCTCTTCCTGTCCGCTGTGTAAAGAAGGTAAAATAGAACTTGTAAAACCAGGAAGTAGAAACATTCCAGTTAAGTAGGAAACTGCATGAAGATTTTTAAACCTTTTGAAGTAATAAGAAGTGAATTAGAAAAGGCAGAAAACTACTCTAAAGAGTTAATCAGTTCAGGCGTTGAGTTAGTTCTTAAAGCTGGCGGTTACATATTAGATAGCGGCGGTAAAAGAGTAAGACCCGGCTTAACAATAATAGCAGGGAAGCTACTCAACGCCCCAGAAGACAGGCTAATTCCTGTTGCTACAGTTATGGAATACATGCACACAGCAACGCTTCTACACGACGACATCGTTGACGGAGCAAAACTCAGAAGAGGAAAGCCGTCTGCAAATGAAGTTTTTGGCAATGACGTTGCAGTATTAGTAGGCGATTACATGTTCGCAAAAGCCATTTATATTTTGGCCGTTTACGGCGGAAGTGAAGTCTTAAAAACTGCTGCAAAAACTGTTCAAGATATGGCAGAAGGAGAACTCCTTCAACTTGAAAAGATAGGAAACGTAAACCTAACTGAAGAAGAATACTTTGACATTATTTACAGAAAAACAGCCTCTCTACTAGCTACGTGCTGCGAGTGCGGTGCAATCGTAGGAAACGCAGAAAAAGAGCAGAGAGAAGCTTTAAGGAAATACGGTGAATATATAGGTTACGCCTTTCAGTTAATAGATGACGCTTTTGACTATACTTCAGATGAAAAAACGATAGGCAAGCCGGCAGGAAACGACATAAGAGAAGGAAAAGTAACCTACCCCTTACTATACGCACTTAAACATGCTTCAGAAAGAGAAAAAGAAGAAATATCTGAAATCCTTACTACAACAGAACCCACTCAAGAACAGATAGAGTTTGTCCGCCAGTTTGCACTTGAAAAAGGGGGAGTTAAAGAAACGATTAACCTTGCAGAAAGCTACATCAACAAAGCTAAAGAAGCGCTATCTGTATTTCAGGATTCACCCTTAAAATCTTCCCTATATGAAATTGCCGACTTTATAGTTAAAAGAAGCTGTTAACTTTTAACAACAGAAACAACTTCCTTCACTTTTCTATAAATACCTTCGCTATCTATTCCAACTAACTTTCTCAAAAGATTTTGATTGCCGTGCTCTATAAATCTGTCAGGAATGCCAAGATTAAAAATTTTTATTTCCTCTCTATCGGCAAAAAACTCATCTACGGCAGAACCAAATCCTCCCTTTACTACGTTCTCTTCAACGGTCAGAAAGGTAGAAAACTTCTTTGAAAGCTCTTCTAATAACTTTTCATCAAGAGGCTTTATAAACCTCGCATTAACGACACAAACGTTCACACCTTCTTTTTCAAGCTTTTTTGCAGCTTCAAACGCCTGGTAAACAGTCCAGCCGATTGCAAGGATTACTAAATCCTTACCTTCTTTCAAAACTTCCCAGCTACCTATCGGAATTTCCTTCAAAGGCTCTCTTATCCTTACGCCGTAGCCTCTACCTCTTGGATATCGAACGGCAAATGGTTTATCACTCTTAACTGCCGTATATAAAAGATGACGGAGCTCCTCTTCATCTTTTGGTGCAGCAATCACCATGTTGGGAATGTGACGAAGGTAAGAAAGGTCAAAAGCGCCGTGATGGGTGGCACCGTCCTCACCTACAAGCCCTGCCCTATCTACTGCAAAAACTACGGGAAGTTCCTGAAGGGCAACATCGTGAACTATCTGGTCATAAGCTCTCTGAAGAAAAGTGGAGTAAATTGCGACAACCGGCTTTAAACCCTTCTTAGCCATTCCGGCAGCGAAGGTAACAGCGTGCTGTTCTGCTATACCAACATCAAAGTATCTATCGGAAAAAACTTCCTTAAACTTATCAAGACCTGTTCCAGACGGCATTGCAGCAGTGATTGCAACAACGTTTTCGTTTTCTCGCGCTATTTCTATAAGAGTTTTTGAAAAAACTTCCGTATATGAAGGCGGCAAATTCTCTACTGGCTTTGAAATCTTTGGAGAAACGCCGTGGAACTTTTCAGGCTTTTCCTCGGCAGGCGTGTAACCTTTCCCTTTTTTCGTTATAACGTGAACAAGGGTAGGACCTTTCATTCGGGAAACGTTTTTTAAAGTAACAGTAAGAGTTTCTATATCGTGACCGTCTATTGGACCAACATAACGAAATCCCAATTCTTCAAAGAGCATCCCAGGCGGAAACAGTCCCTTAACGATTAAGTCTTCAACGCGCTTTAACGTTTTGTAAACTCTTTCGCCAAATATTCTTTTCGTAACTTCCTCTAACCTTTCTTTAGCTTTCCTCAAATTTTCGCCGGTAGCAACCTTGGTCAGGTAATTGGAAATAGCCCCTATATTCTTTGATATAGACATCTCATTATCGTTAAGGATAACTATTAAATCTTCCTTCAGTTGACCTGCATTGTTTAATCCTTCGTAAGCTTCACCGGCAGTTAAAGCACCATCACCGATAACGGCTATAACGTGACCCTCCTCACCTCTCAATCTCTTTGCCACCTTTAAACCTAAAGCGGCAGAAATAGAAGTAGAACTATGGCCGGTGCCAAAAGCGTCATAAATACTTTCCTTAATAGAAGGAAAACCGGATATACCGCCAAACTGCCTTAAAGTGTGAAACTTTTCTTTTCTATCTGTAAGAATCTTATACGGATAAGACTGATGTCCCACGTCCCAGACTATTTCATCTCTTGGTGGAGAAAACACTTTAAGAAGAGCTATCGTTAACTCAACAACGCCCAAAGAAGAAGCTAAATGTCCCCCCGTTTTTTCTACAACTTCTACTATAAACTTTCTTACCTCTTCTGCAAGCTGCTTTAACTCCTCCGTTGAAAGCTTTTTTAGGTCCTCCGGCGAATTAACCTTTTCAAGTATCAAAAATCCCCTCCACCTTCTCTCTAATACTCTCTCTCTACTATAAATTTAGCAATTTCTACCAAAGGCTCTACCTTATCAGCAGGAAAAACAGAAAGAGCTTCTACTGCCTTCTCAACTTCTTCTCTTGCCTTCTTTTTTGCACCATCAACGCCGTAAAAAGTAACAAACGTTACTTTACCCTTCTCCGCATCAGAACCAACGTTTTTACCTAACTTTTCTTGGTCACCAACAACATCTAAAACGTCGTCTATTATCTGAAAGGCAAGTCCTATTCCGTCACCATATTTCCTCAAAGCTTCTATTTCTTCTCCATTTCCCAATCCCGTTATACCGCCCGCAACGACAGAGGCAGTTATAAGCCTACCAGTTTTGTGCCTGTGTATAAAAAGCAGCTCCTCTAGAGAAACATCGCTTCTACCTTCAGCATCCATATCACACTGCTGACCCAAAACCATTCCGAGCATACCAGAAGCCTTTGATATCTCCTTCATCACCTCTATTTTAACCTTACAGTCAAAATCCCACTCTGAAAGAACCTCAAATGCCCTGTTCAAAAGGGCATCGCCTGCCAAAATCGCAGTAACCTCATCAAACTTATACCACACGGTAGGATGGCCACGGCGGAGCGTATCGTTATCCATAGCTGGAAGGTCGTCGTGAATCAAAGAATAGGTGTGAATCATTTCAATTGCACAGGCCGGTGTAACTGCATTACGGTAATTTCCGCCAACGGCTTCGCAACCTGCCAAACAAAGAATTGGCCTCAACCTTTTTCCACCAACAATCAGAGAATACTTAACCGCTTCATAAAGGCGAAAACCAAACTCTGGAAAAGGCGGAAGATACTTTACTATCTCTTTATCTATTAACTTTTTCCTTTCTACAAGGTAACTTTTTAAGTCCATAGTCCTCCCCATTTTTGCCCGTAAGCAAGGATAATTATAATTTAAAGGAAATGGTTTCTAAAGGAAATAACTGATGAATATTGCAGAAAAATACCTACCTCATTATACAGTTGAAGACTACTTTAAGTGGGAAGGTGATTGGGAGCTAATAGAAGGTGTTCCATACGCTATGGCACCTTCGCCATTCTGGAAACATCAAAGAACAGTAAGCGTTCTGGTAAGACAGATAGAAGAGCAATTGGAAAACTGTCCGAAAAATTGTTTTGTCTGTCAAGAACTTGACTGGATAGTAAATGAAAATACTGTAGTAAGACCAGATGTAGTTGTTATATGCAAAAAGATAGAAGACTACATAAAATCGCCGCCGGAAGTTGTTTTTGAAATAGTTTCAAAATCAACAGCAATAAAGGATGAAAATTTAAAATTTGAACTCTACGAGAGAGAGAAAGTTCAATACTACGCTCTCGTCTATCCAGAAATCAAAAAAATGAGGGTATTCAAACTGAAAAACAACAAATACGACAAAGTATTTGACAGCGACAGCGGAACGTTTACCTTTGAAATAAAGTGCAAGTTTACAGTTGATTTAGATAGGATGTGGAAAAGAGTCTAAATCTACCGATATTTCTTTTCCTCACCTTTTAAAAGTCTTTTAATGTTCTGGTGGTGCTTTGCCACAACGGTAAATGCAGTTAAAAAGAGAAGAAGAGAGACAGAAGGAGGAGGAGCTTTAAGAATCTTAAAGATTATGGGAAATGAGAGCGCTGCTATTATTGAGGAAAGGGAAACGTAGCGAGTAGTAAAAAATACAGCAAAGAAAATCAAAGCAGCAATCAAAGTAACTAATGGAGAAACGACTAAAAAAACGCCAAGACCAGTAGCAACACCCTTACCGCCTCTAAACTTCATAAATGGAGAGAAACAATGACCTAATATCGCCAAAAAACCAGCAAGAACCTGATATTCAAGCGGATAGCCAAGTAATTTAACTATTAAAACAGGAACTGCACCCTTAAGAGCATCTAAAAAGAGAACGAAAGCCCCCCACTTTTTACCTAAAACTCTTGAAACGTTTGTTGCACCTATATTACCACTTCCATGCTTCCTGACATCAACCCCTTTCAGCTTACCAATCACGTAACCAAAAGGAATAGAACCTAAAAAGAAAGAAAAAACAGCAATTATTACGAAAGTACTCAATTCATTCCTCCTTTAAAGCCTTAAAAAATCTGTAAAAATAGCGAACACCTGTAAAAAGAGCTATAACGGCAGAAACGATTAAAAGGCTTTCTCCTTCAATCTTACGTCCTGCCAGGAGCAAAACGATTGAGGCAATTATAAGAACAGTTTTTAGCTTTCCTCCCTTTGAAGCGGGAATAACCATCCCCCTTGAAGCGGCAATAGCCCTCATACCTGTTACTGCTTCTTCTCTTCCAACTATAGCTATAACAGAGTAAGGGTCGCACAACTTAACGTAAGCTAAAGAAATTAACGTTGAAGAAGTCAACAACTTATCTGCAACCGGGTCAAGGAGCATTCCTAAACTGGTAACGCTTTTAAAACGCCTAGCCACATAACCATCTAAAAAATCCGTTAGAGCTGCAAAAACAAAAAGAGAAAGGGCAACTATGTAAAACTTATGAACCACAAAAAACACAATAAAAGGAATAAGGAGAACTCTTAAAAGAGTAAGAAAATTGGGAAACGTTTTTACCCTTCCCATTACACCTTCATCGGCATTATAACGTTTTTCAGTTCAGGTTCTTCATCTGAAGTAATTAGCACAGGAGATATCGGCTGGTCCATCAATATCTTTACTGATTCTGCATCGTAGGAGCTAACAGCTTCTAAAAGGTAATTTACGTTAAACGTAATCTCAAACTCTTCTCCGTTATACTCAACCGGAACGTTAACTTCAGCCTCTTCACCTGATTCTAACTCAACCTTTTTTGCAGTCAATTTCAGATTGCCAGGTGTAAAGTTCAGAATAACAGCCCTTACCTCTTCTTTATCGTAAATAACTGAAACCTCTTTTAAAGCGTTTACTATCTCGTCTCTATCTACAACGCATTTTAGAGGATTGTCTTCAGGAATAACGGCTAAGTAATCAGGGTACTCACCTTCAATAATGGAGGTCCACATAACGGTATCACCGATTCTGAAGTAGAGTTTATTCTCCGAAAGGAGCATTTCAGTTTCTTCACTTTCTCTTAATAGTTTTTTAAGCTCCGATAGAGAACGTCTTGGAACGATAGCGGAAAACTCTTCAGCTTCTGCTTTTATTTCGTACAGAGCAAGTCTGTGACCGTCTGTAGCAACAGCGTGAATCTTATCACCGAAGGATTTTAAATAAACACCTGTCAAAATATAACGGGCTTCATCTCTGCTAACGGCGTAAGAAACTTTCTTTATCGCCTTATCAAGTTCAGAAGTTAAAAGTTTTACGTTGTATTTTTCTGGAAGTTCCACTTCTGGGAACTCTTCTGGAGGAAGCGTTGCAAGAGAAAATCTGGAATTCACAGACCTTACAATTAGCTTGCTATCGTCAGTTTCAAGTTCCAATTCCTCTCCCGTCAAGCTGGCAACCAATTTTGAAAGTTTTAAAGCGTTAACCGTTGTTTTTCCAGATTCAACGGTTTCACACGAAATTAACGTTGAAATGCCAACCTCAAGGTTTGTTGCAGTAAGACGCAAGGAATTATCTTCAGCTTCAAGTAAAACGTTTGAAAGTATGGGAATATTTCCACGCTTGTCAGCAGCAGTTGCGACGTTTTTCACAGCTTCTCTTATTGTATTTCTATTTATCCTTATTTTCATTTTGTACCTCCAAGTTAAACCAGTTTAATTAGTAGTAATAGTAAAATGCATCAAATTTGTGCAAAAGCTTTTAAGTCGTTTAATTCTATAAAAATTTTTTTGAGGTGTGTGGAAAAGGGTGTGGATAAGTATGTGGATAAGTACTAAGTTTTCCACAATTCAGTACGGTATCTGTGGATAATTTACGAGCAATTTTTGTTTTCCACATCTATAAAACTTTTCCACAACGTTATCCACAAGAGTTATCCACAACACCTGTGGATAAGTAGTTTAGGTTCTTGAAATAATGGCGTTTAGCCGCTCTTCAAGCTCAAGGATTATCTGGTTCAGTTCCTGGTTTGTTTCTCTCAGGTCTTCAATTTTTGAAACGGCGTGCATTACAGTTGTGTGGTCGTTTCTGTTGAACGCTGCAGCGATTTTTGGGAACGAGTAGTTACCGACTTTTCTTGCTAAATACATAGCTACCTGGCGGGCTAACGCTATCTGCTTTTTTCGTGAAGAACTTTCTATCTGTTCTATGGTAACGTCAAACTTCTTGCAGACTAATTCTTTTATTTCATCTATTGGGAGGTCGGAGCGGGTGGGATTTTCCACTTTAACAGAGCTGTCTATGCTGAACATATCTCTAACTAACTCTTCGTCTATTGGTCTTCCTTCCAAACTTGCTTTTGCCTTTAGCTTTATAAGTGCACCTTCAAGCTGTCTTATGTTGGATTTAATAATTGTGGCTATGAGTTTTAGAACGTTATCATCTACGTCTATCCCTTCAGCTTCAGCCTTCCTTCTCAAAATAGCTATTCTCGTTTCAAAGTCCGGCGGTTGAATGTCTGCTATAAGTCCCCATTCAAACCTACTTCTGAGCCTGTCTGTTAACGTTGGAATGTCTTTTGGGGGTCTATCGCTGGTTAAAACTATCTGTTTTCCTGCATCGTATAGGGCGTTGAACGTGTGGAAAAACTCAATCTGCGTTCTGTCTTTGCCGCTTATGAATTGAATATCGTCTACCAAAAGAACGTCAACGGTTCTGTATTTCTCTCTGAATTGAACCATTCTGTCGTTTCTTAAGGCATCTATGAGTTCGTTCATGAAGCTTTCTGTAGTTACGTAAACTACGGTTTTTGATGGCATCATTCTTTTTATGAAGTTTCCAATTGCCTGCATAAGGTGTGTTTTTCCAAGTCCCACGCCTCCGTAAATAAACAGAGGGTTGTAGGACCTTCCAGGGTTTTCTGCTACAGCCATAGCTGCTGCGTGAGCAAACTGGTTGCTGGAACCAACTACAAAGTTTTCAAAGGTGTATCGTGGATTGAGGTTACTTTCTATTTCTTTCTTTTTCGGTAAGCCTTTAAAAAGGTTAAGTTCTGGTTGTAAGGGTTTGTGAGCTTCTTCCGGTAGTAGGATTTCAACGTCAACGTATTTTCTAAACTCTTTTGCTGCTATCTCTTTTATGAGGGGGAGGTAGTGCTTTTCAAGGTATTCCTTTACGATTCTATCTTTTGCTTTAAGTTTAAGGGTGTTTGATTCAAGAGAGACAACTTTTAAGTCCTGAAACCAGGTTTTGAATAGCTGGGGTTTGATTTCTTTTTTGATTTCATTTAAGCACTTCTCCCACAATGCTTCTATCACCTACTACCTCCCCATACACCTTGATGTATGCATCTACCATTCTATCAACTGTGAAGTTATCCACAACCTTTTGGTAAGCGTTTGAAACTATTTTGCTTTTGAGTTCTTTATCGTCTAAAAGCCTTAAAATTGCGTGCGCCAATTTTACAGGATTACGGCGCGGAACTAAAAGACCGGTTCTTTCGTTTTCTACAATTTCTTTTGCGCCGCCGGCGTCTGTTGCTATTACGGGGACCTTTAGTAGCATTGCGTTTAGAATTGAACCGCTGAAGCCTTCATTATCTGAAGGTAGGACGAAAACGTCTAACGCTTTTATGTAGTTGTTTATGTCTCTTTTGAATCCTTCAAAGAAAAAGTTGTTTTGTAAACCCAATTTTTTGACTAAGTTTTCCAGTTCACCTTTTAGGTGTCCTTCACCGAACACTACAAAAATGACATCTTTCCTTTTTTCTGTAACGATTTTTGCTGCTTCTATGAAGTTTGGAATATTTTTTTCGGGAGTGAGGGCGGCGGCGGTACCGATGATAGTTTTGCCTTTGTACTTATTTCGGAAAGAGTTTACAACGTTATTGTCTACGTTTCTTTCTATTTCTGTGGATGTTACTGAATGTATGACTTTCGTTTTTAGGTTAGTTAATTGTTCTTTTATTACTCTTTCAACTTTTTGTGAGACGCAGATAGTGATGTCTGTAAGTTTATACTTGTATTTTGTAAGGGGGTCTCTTTTTGGAGGAAAACTTACTCTTCTTGTATATACCACTTTTTTCTTGTGAAATGGCTTTGAAAAAGCGGCTAAAGTGTGGGCTTTTGCTGAATGGGCGTGTATTACGTCAAACTTTTTTCCGATAATTCCTAATCTTAGTATGTCTGTAGTCTGGTTTCCTTTTAGAGGAACTGTAGGAATTCCTTCCTCTTTACATCTCCTTTCTAATTCTTCTCCTTTTCTGCAGGCAACTGCCGTATCAATTCCTCTCTCTATTAGACCTTTTGCTAAGTAGAATAGTTGTTGTTCTCCTCCTCTCCAGCCTTTTTCGGTGTTGATGTGGAGGATTTTCACTCTTTTATCTCCGCTCCGTTTTCATCTACATCTAAGACCATGTATCTGGATTCTATTCCTAAAGCGTCAAAGACGCTTGTCATAGCCTTTCCTATTTCATCAAAGTTTTTATCTGCTATTGCACCTATGCAGCTGCCAGCTCCGGATAGATAGACGGCGTACGCACCTGCTCTGTACCCTTCTGATAGTACTTCCCAGAAGGAAGGAATCAGGTCACATCTATAGGGTTGATGTATTCTGTCCTTAACGGCTTCTTTTAGTAGTGAGTAGTCTTTCTTCTGGAGCGCTCCTAAGAGTAGTGCAACTCTTTGAATGTTGAAAATTACGTCTTTTCTTGGATACGTTTCTGGAAGAACCGAACGGGATTCTTCCGTTGAAAGGAATAGCTCAGGTACAACTATTATTATTTTTAATTCTTTGGGCCAATCCAATTTAAGATATGTTAAATCGCCGTTGGTGGCTGCTACTACAAATCCGCCTGTATATGCCGGTAGAACGTTGTCAGGGTGGGGTTCAAACTTAAAAGCTATGTCTATGACTTCTGGTAGTGAGAGCTCCTTTCCACTTATCTTTTGAGCTGCTAAGATACCGCCTACGATTGCCGTTGCGGAACTTCCCAACCCTCTTCCTAAAGGAATTCTGTTTATCTGTTTTACTTTTATAGGTTGGTTTTTTCCTAAATATTCCATCGTACTTCTGTAAGCTCTTATGAACAGGTTCTTTTCGTCAGTTGGTAGTTCCTCTTCTCCTTCCCCTTTAATTTCTGCTGAGTAGAAGTCTGCTGGTTCTACTATAAAATCGTTGTAAAGTTTTAAAGCTAAACCTAACGCATCAAATCCTGCTCCTAAGTTACTTGTGGAGGCTGGAACGGAAACTGTAAATTTCATAACTTACCTCTGCGTTTTTTTGCTAATTCTACCTGAAAAGTTCTCGTGGGAAAATCGGCTTGAAAAGGATTATATTGATACAATATTTTAAGCGCTAATTTAAAACGTATTAACATTATAAAGTGAGGGGAATTTCCTTGCAGCTGTTTGTTAAAAAGGTTTTAGAAGATGAGAGGATTTTGAGGTTTGTTATAACTCTTCAGGAAGCTTTCACTGCAGTTGTTCCTTACATTTTGCTTACTTACGTGATATTCTTTGCTTATTTCCTTCTGGACTATTTCGGGATAGAAATTCGTCTGCTCAGTACTCTTTCTGACGTTTTGGAGAGGTTTCTACCTGTAGCTATAGCTGCTTCTATCAGCTACTTCTTTGCTGTTAGGCTTAAGGTTAGTCAGATAATGGCGGTTTTTCTCTCTCTTGCCGTTCTACTTACCGTTTGGACTGTTGAGGCTACTAACCAGTTTATACTTCCCAAAGGAGCTACTCCGGGAGTTTTGATAGTTCCGTTTATATCCACCTACTTCCTTAAAAAATTGTATCCTTATCTTTCCCTAAGATTGAAAGAAGAAGATGGAAATTTTCATATCTACAGACTTGTTAACTATTTGCTTGTTTTTGTTGGTGCATTTGCCGTTTCGCTGATTTTATATCTTCCTTTGAGCTTTTATATTAATTCGGTGGAAAGCTTTATCCGTAACGGGAGCTGGATAGAAAAGGTTCCTTCTGTTCTCCTGTTAGCCTTTAGGGATTTCGTAATCCAGTTTTTCTGGTTTTTTGGAATTCACGGTAGTCATATAGCTTTCTCTATTTTTGGAGCGGAGCCGTTTTTAAAAGAGATTTTTCCTGGTTTGAAGGCTATAGAGTTTCATAGGATGTTTGTAAATGTGGGAGGGGATGGTTTAGGGCTTCCTATGGCTATTGCTTTTTTATTTGCATTGAGGGATAAACCTTTTAGAACGATAGTTAGAGTTTCCTTCCCGTTTACGTTTTTTAACATAAATACGTTGCTTATTTACTCTGTTATCGTTTTAAATCGTTTCTTTTTGATTCCTTTTATTTTTCTTCCTCTTTTTAACCTTTTTGCTGCATATGCGTTTTTGTCCATTTTTCCTGTTCACTTTACCAATTTTACGGTTGTATGGACAACGCCGCCCTTTCTGGATGCATATCTGAAGACTGGTGGAAATTTAGGAGTGGTTGCTTTTCAGGTTTTGCTTGTTTGTTTTGATTCCGTTGTTTATTACCGTTTTGCTAAGAAGTTTTCAGAGCAAGTTTTTCTCCTTTCAAGCAAAAAGGTATTAGAGAAGAATCTTGAAATTGGGGAGGAGATTCAGTCTCAGGAAGGTATTTTAGCTTATAAGGCGCAGAGGGAAATTATTTTAGCCCAGTCAAGACTTAATGAGTTGGTTCGTTCTTTGAATGCGGAGACGTTGAGGATTTTTTACCAACCAAAAGTTGACGTTAGGGAAGGTAGTTGTAGTAAGTTTGAGGCGTTGTTAAGGTTTAGACAGGGAAATAGATGGGTAGGTCCGGTTTTTTTATGTATGATTGAGCAAGCTGGACTTGCTCCTATTGTAGATGTCTGGGTTTGTAAGCAAGTAAAGAAGGATATTGAAACCTTGGAAAGAGAAGGTTTGAACCTTGAAATTAGCGTTAATTTACATCCAGATACTATTAGGAACAAGGATGCCATAAGGAGAGTGGTTTCTATTTTAGAAGGAAAAAACGTTGTGTTTGAGATAGTTGAGAGAAGTTTTCTTTATGGTTCTATTGCTGAGGAAAACGTTAAAAGTCTTAAAGATGCAGGTTTTAAAATTTCCATAGATGATTTTGGAACAGGTTATTCCAGCTTTGAAATTATTACTAAGTTTGATATTGATGAGATAAAACTTGATAAATCGTTAATTGATATAGTGGATACTCCAAGGGGGTTAGCTGTTTGTAAACACGTTACTAAGATGTGTCATGATATTGGTTGTGATGTAGTGGCGGAAGGTGTAGAGACCAGGAAGCAGTTTATGATAGTTAAACGTATAGGTGTTGATTACGTTCAGGGATTCTTTTTCTCCAGAGCTGTTCCATTTGAGGAAATGAAGGAATTATGTTTAAGAGGTTTTGATACTACTATAGAAATCTCGTAGTTTAAGTACGTAGTTTTGGATTGTGTACTGATGCGCTATTTTTTTTGCTTCCTTTGAAAAGTTTTCTCTTAATTTTTTGTCTTTTATCAGTTCAAGGATGCCATTTGCTATAGATTGAGGTGTTGTGTCTGTTATTACTGAACACTGGTTGGCTATTTCTGCAGATGGGACGTTTTTTGATATTACTGCTGGTAGTCCACAGTACATTGCTTCCAGGTGCGCTATTCCAAATCCTTCTACTTTAGAAGGTAAAACGAAAATATCGCTAATTTTCATATATTTTATCGGGTTAGGGTCAAATCCGGTAAAGATAACGTTGTTAAGTTTTTGAGCTCTTGCATAATTCTGTAGTTTTTTCTCTAATTTTCCGCCTCCTACTATGATTAAGTAAAAGTTTTGATGTTTAGTGTTTATTATTTTTACTGCTTTCAACAGAGATTCTACGTTTTTATTTTCCGTTAATCTTCCTACAAATAAGGCTACTGTGGCATTTTCTGGAATATTAAGGTCTTTTCTGTTCAGTTTCTCTTTTTTAAGTTCGTTTATTCTTTCAGGAATTATGAAATTGTATAGCGTTATTGCTGGTTTATTTAGGGGATTGTATAACGGGTTAACAGAGTTTTTAACAGCTTGTGATACGTATATAAATCCGTGAAGAAAAGGATTGAGGAGTTTATATTTAAAAATTCGTTTCTTTCCTCCAATAAAGTGAAAATTATGAATATGTGAAATTCTTTTGATAGGTAAATTAAAAGAAGAAAGGCTGCCTATAAATTCACTGGGATATCCGTTGAAGTGAATGATGTCTGGCTTAAAGGATTTAACGATTCTTCTAAACTTAGGATATAGAGAAAAGCTTGAAGTTTTTATTTTTTTATCTTCGTTTGAAAGAATAAATACATCAGAGTTATTTTCTACTTCTTCAGTAAAGCCTGATTTTCTCTTTAATACTAATATTCCCGGTGTTATTCCATAATCAGGATTGGATTTTAAGAATTTATACAAGTCTACAACGAGCCTTTCTATTCCCCCTATTCCTAAAGATACACAGGAAAAGAGAACTTTCATTGGTTATCCTTGGCATTTTAATGGAGGCGGCGGGCGGAATCGAACCGCCGAATAAGGGATTTGCAGTCCCCTGCCTTACCACTTGGCTACGCCGCCTTAATGGAGCGGGCGACGGGACTTGAACCCGCGACCCCAACCTTGGCAAGGTTGTGCTCTACCAACTGAGCTACGCCCGCCCTTTATGGTGCGGGAGGTGGGAGTCGAACCCACACGCCACGAGGGCACTGGATCCTAAGTCCAGCGCGTCTGCCAGTTCCGCCACTCCCGCCTGGCGGATTAGTGGGGTGGGAGACGGGACTTGAACCCGCGACCGCCGGGGCCACAACCCGGCGCTCCACCAACTGAGCTACTCCCACCATAATAATAAATGGCTGGGGCGGCAGGATTCGAACCTGCGAATGGCGGATCCAAAGTCCGCTGCCTTACCGCTTGGCTACGCCCCAGCTATATTGCAGAGAGAAATTTAAACCACCAATGCTTATTTTTCAAGAGGTCTGTGTTTAAATCTCCTGTATCTATGGAGAATACGCAGGAACCACTTCCACTCATTAAGCTCTTTTCTATTCCCAATTCTTTGAGTTCTTCTTTGATTTTTAAAACTTTTTTTACACAATCACTTTCGGATTTTTCAAGGTCGTTCACGAGATTTTCCTTTAATTCTTCAAAATTGCCGTTTATTAGAGGTGAGATTATTAGCCTTTCTGCGTCTTCTACGGATATTTCCCTCTTTATTTGGAGAAGTTTCTGATAGACTTCTGCAGTTGAGCAGGAAAAATAGGGGTATATTAGTAGTATTTTAAAGTTAGCAGGGGAGTAGAATTTTAGTTTCTCACCGCGTCCCCAGGCTATTGCCAGTCCACCTCTTATAAAAAACGGAACGTCACTGCCTAAGTTTTCTGCAAGCTCAAACAATTCTTCTTTAGATAGTGGATTGCCGTATAGGGTGTTTAGTGCTTTAAGGGTGTTAGCTGCGTTTGAACTTCCGCCACCTAATCCGGCGCCTATGGGTATATTTTTTTCTAACTTTATTTTAACTTTAGGGTTTATGCCTGTTTTTTCTCTGAACAGTCTGCACGCTTTTATTATTAAGTTGCTGCTTCCTAAAGGGAGAGTTTGGTTTCCTTCTATGTGAAGTTCTAATCTATCTGATGGTAAAAAGTAGAGGACGTCGTATAGATTTATAGTGTGCATTACGGTGATAAGCTCGTGATATCCGTCTTTTCTTTTGCCTTTTATCCAGAGAGATAGATTAATCTTTGCTGGTGATGGTATTATCAGTTTCATAATTAAGGGATTATAGCTGAAAAGGGGTTTTAAATGAAAGATGTCGTTTTCTTTCTGCATAGGGTTTATCCAGACGGAAAGAAGAAAAGAGACGATATTTCTCTTGATAGTTTTGTTAAGGCTTTGAAGCTAATAAAAAGCAGGTTTAAGGTTGTTCCGCTTCAGGCTCTTTTTGAAGAGAAGAGTAAGGAGAGAAGGGCAGCTATAACGTTTGACGATGGTTATACCGATAATTTTGTTTACGCGTATCCTGTTTTGAAGAAGATGAAAATCCCCGCCCACCTCTTCCTCTCATCCAGCAGAATTAGAAAAAGCGGCGTCAGAAAAACTCTTTTTGACTACTGGAACGGCAACGCTTCTTTTTCTGAACTCTGTCAGCCCGTCTCAATGTATTTTGCCCACGAGGACTTCATAAAGAACGGCAGTTCTGAGGAATTTCTATCCTGGGAAGAGTTAGAAAAAATGAAAGACGTTTTTTCCTACGGCGCACACGGCGTTAATCACTTTTCCTATCCTTATTCTTCAGAGATAAAGGATTTCTTCTCTGGAGAGAAGGTTCCCTGGCAGCTCTACCTTTACCACAACCCGCCCTTTGTCGGTCAGCCTATTTTTCCTACCCGCAGCGCTTTAGATGTTAAAAGGTTTCTTCCTTCTAAGGAACTGTTAGACTTTTGCAAGAATTTCAAAAAAGAGGGAAACTGGAAAGAGTCGCTGCGCTCGGAGATTGAAAAAAGGGGCATTAATCTGGGCGAGTTTGAAACGGAAGAAAACGCCAGAGTTAGAATTAGAGATGAAATGCTGAAAAGTAAAAGAGATATAGAAAGTAATTTAGGAATAAAAGTTAACACCTTTGCCTGGCCCTTCGGACACTATTCGGAATTCAGCAAGCCGATAGCTGCGGAGGTTTTTGACTATGTCTTCACGATAAAGAAAGGATTTATTACGGAAAGTAGCGACCCGAAAGAACTGCCGAGAGTTTCAATTGGAAAGGATTTATTTACCCTCATCGGAAGGCTTATTACTTTTTCCACCGATTTAGGTTTTAAGGTTTACAGAACTTTCAAGCGGGGTAAGGTGCTTTGAAGCTTTCTGTCGGGATAATCACAAAAGATTCTGAAAGGAAGTTAGGAGAAGTTCTTGAAAGCGTGAAAGGTATAGCAGACGAAATTGTTGTTCTTGACAGCGGTTCAACAGATAAAACCGTAGAGATAGCAAAGTCTTTCGGCGCAAAAGTTTTCTACAGAGAATTTGACAATTTCGTAAATCAGAAAAACCACCTTCTAAACCTTTGCAGCGGTGAGTGGATTCTTTTTATAGATGACGATGAGGTAGTTTCAAAGGAACTTGCCAACTCTATAAAAAGAGCTGTTTCAAGCAGAGAGTATGACGGCTTTTACGTTAACGTTTTGACTAATTACTTGGGAAGATGGATAAAGCACGCCTGGTATCCTGACTGGCACCTAAGGTTAGCTAAAAGAGAAAAGGCGCGCTGGGTAGGAAGCGGAGTTCACGAAAGTTTGAAGGTTGAAGGAAAGGTGGGATATTTAAAAGGCGACCTGCTTCACTACTCTTATCCTTCTGTTTCCTACCACCTGAAAAAGATAGACCTTTACACTACTCTTTTTGCCGAAAACGCCTTTAAAAAAGGTAAGCGCTTTTCTCTGGTGAAGCTTCTTTTTTCCCCTTTTGGTGCTTTTGTTAGGCGGTATGTTTTGAAGGGGGGATTTTTGGACGGGTTTGAAGGGTTTGTTTTGAGCGTTATGGCTTTCTACTATACCTTTTTAAAGTATTTGAAGCTGTGGGAAGTGGAGAAAAATGAAAAGAACGCTAATCGTTCTTGACGAACTCTGGGACAGCGCCCTTACCGATTTAGGAATAAAAGTAGCTTCCGTTTGCAGCGGCGAGGTTGCCTGCGCAGTTGTAAAAGGCTCTGCTGCCCACCGAAAGTGTCTTGAAAAAGGCATTAAACTCTATTTCATTGAAAATCCCCGCAAAACCCTTCCCTTCAAGCCGTTTCTTTCACTTAAAAAAGCCGTTTCATCTTTTAAACCTGACGTTGTTCTCACCATACGCGGTGATGAGATGCTCTTTGCTTCCCTTTTGAAGAAAAGTTTTAAATTTCGCTTGTACAGGCTTCATGGAGAGGCTAAAGGCATAAAAAACAACGCTCTTAACAGATACCTACACCGCAAATTTGTTGATGGGGTTATTCTCTCTTCAAGAAAACTTCTAAACGAAGTTGTTTCTGAAGTAAGGAAAGTTTTTATCCCCGGTGCCGTTGACACGGACAAATTTAACTTTTCTAAAGAGGGAAAAGATAGAATCCGCAGGGAACTTGGCATTGGCGATGAGATACTTTTAGGAATTATCGGACGTTTAGACACTGTTAAAGGGCATGACCTATTTTTAAAATCCCTTGCTGCTTTAAAGAAAGAATTGCCCGTTAAAGGATTGATAATAGGCGAAGAAAAAAATGTAAAGCTGTACGATTTAAAGAATTTAGCTAAGAAATTAGGCATTGAAAATGACGTTACCTTTATAACAGAAAGAGTTTCTTCTATTAGCGATTACATGTCTGCCTGTGATGTTGGAGTTGTTTCTTCAAAAGGTTCAGAGATGATAGCGAGAGTTCCTTTAGAGTTTATGAGCTGCGGAACACCCGTTGTTGCGACTAACGTTGGAGTTCTGCCAGAAGTGGTAAACTCAAAAACAGGAGTTTGCGTGGAAGCTTTTGCCGAATCAATTGCAGAAGGCGTGAGAAGATTGGTTAGAGAAAGAATGTGGGAGAGTAGAGATGAAATTAGAAAAGAGGTTTGTTTTAGGTTTTCTCTTGACGCTCTTGGCAGGACTGTTAACGATTTTCTCGTTTAGCTGTGCTACCTGTAAAGATGATTGCACCATAACCTATCCTGCTGCCCTTATTGCCAACCATCCAGACGGCTTTTACGGTTACTACGTAAAGTTAGTGGGAATTTTGACCTATAAAAAGGTGCAGGACCAGTTTCCACCCTTTGCTGCCGACGATCCGCTTTTATGCGATAAGTCTGGCTGTATATACGTTCACGACGATACGGAAGACTTGGGTAAATTTATAGGAAAGAAGGTAAGAGTTTTAGGATACGTTTCCATCAGCAGATTTTACTTTCCCTACATTGATGTCGTAAAAATAGAGCCGGTTAAGGATTAGCGGTAAAACTTCATTGCCTTTTGGGCTTCCCTTTCCAACTCTCTTCTCTTTATCGCTTCTCTCTTATCGTATTTCCTTTTTCCTTTTACCAGGGCGATTTCTACCTTTGCCTTTCCTCTCTTGTTAAAGTAAATGCGCAAGGGGACTATCGTTAATCCTTTTTCCTGCACCTTACCCATCAGCCTTTTTATTTCTCTTTTGTGGAGTAAGAGTTTTCTTTTCCTCGTTGGCTCGTGGTTGAAAAGGTTTCCGTGGGAGTAGGGAGCTATGTAGGAGTTAAAGAGGAACGCCTCGCCGTTTTCTATTCTGACGAAAGAATCCCTTATGTTTGCTTTTCCTTCCCTGAGAGACTTTACTTCTGTTCCTTTTAGTTCTATTCCTGCTTCATATTTTTCTAAAATCTCGTAGTCAAAGTAAGCTTTTTTGTTCTTTATTTCTGGGGATTTTCCTGCCATTTCAGCACTACTCTCCTCTTTTCTTTATCTATCGTGTCCACGATAAATTTATACCTGTGGTGGTATTTTAGCTTTACACCTTTTGGTAGTGCTGTGGCAGGAATGTATCCTGCAACGTCTCCAGGTAGTTCTATCCAGTAGCCTTTTTTGTCCTCTTTTGCTACTGTTCCTTCAACTTCCATTCCCGGCTTGAACAGTTCTTCTATCTTTTCCCAGGGGTCTTCCTTAACGTCTTTCAGACTTAGAACCAACCTTTCTTTGTCGTGTTCTATCTTCTTGATTTTCACCTTTATTCTATCGCCTATCTTTGCCACATCAAAGGGCGTTTTTAAGCCAGACCAAGAAATATCCGTTTTGTGAACCAGTCCATCAACGCCGTCAACGTCAACGAAGATGCCAAAATCAACGATATTTTTAACAGTTCCTTCTACGATGTCCCCTTCTTTTAATTTCTTTATCGTTTCTTTTCTCTTTTTAGCCCTTTCCTCTTCTAACAGTTTTCTTCTTGAAATGACGATGCTCTTTCTTTTTCTGTCAACCGAAAGAACTTTAGCTTCTATTTCTCTATCAAGCCAGTCGTCAGGTTTCGTCACAGGCATTATGTCAACCTGTGACATGGGCAGAAATACGGTTATGCCTTCTTCTATTTGAACCTTATATCCGCCCCTTACCCTTTGTCTTATTCTTCCCCTTACTATTCCTTTCTTTTCTATTTCATCTGCCAACTGTTGCCACTCTTTCAGTGAGCGGGCGCAGTTTACCGAGAGTAGAGCGTAACCTTCTTCGGTTTCTGGTTCAACAACGCAGACGTCTATCTTCTCGCCAATTTGGGGTTTGTATCCTAACTCTTTTATTGGAACAACCCCCTCCGATTTCCAGCCAAAGTCTATGAACGCTTCTCTGTCTGTTACTTTTACTACCGTTCCGGTAATTACCTCGTTTTTAAGCCGGTTGAAACTCTCTTCTAACAGTTTTGCGAATTCCCCTTCCACTTAACTCTCCCCCTTCTGCGATATCTAAAAGGTAATTAACTACCTTTTCTATTACCCACTGGGGCGTTGAGGCACCAGCTGTAATTCCAACTTTCTTTGCGTTTTTGAACCAGTCTTTATCTATTTCTTCCTCCGACTCTACGTGAAAGCTGTTTTCGTTTACCGTTTTTGATATCTGGTACAGCTTTGTAGTATTTGAGCTGTTTTTCCCTCCTACTATCAGCATAACGTCAACGTTTTTGGCTAATTCTTTTGCCTCTTTCTGTCTTATGTAAGTTGCGTTACAAATAGTATTATAAATCTTTATATCTTTAACTTTCAATAAAAGTGTGGAAATTGCCTCTTTGAAAAAGTTTATGTTGAGAGTAGTTTGGCAGACCACACCTAATCTGGAAAAAGAGGGGAGTTTTTCTATTTCGGAGAGGGTGGAGGCGATGAGGGGATTTTTGACGTGACCTGCTATACCTTTTACTTCAGGGTGGTTTGGATTTCCTAATATCAATACTGGGTAATTTTCTCTTTCAAGTTTCATAGCTTTTTCGTGAACGTCTTTAACGAATGGGCAGGTGGCGTCAACTATCTTGAGTTTTTTCTTCTTCAAGTTTTCTATCACAGAAGGGGCAACTCCGTGAGAGCGTATTATTATTGATTCACCTTCAGGAATTTTTTCAAAATCCTCCACAAACACCATTCCCATAGATTTAAGCCTTTCTATTTCCAATCTATTATGTATAAGTTCTCCCAAGCAGAAGACTTTCCCAGATTTTGACGTTTTCAGAGACTCTACTGCCATCTTTACAGCTCTCTTGACGCCCCAGCAAAAGCCTGCGCTTTTAGCCACTACTATTTCCACCCTTTAGCTCCTTTATCTTTTCCATGAGTAAGTCTGCTGCTTTCTGGTAATTTTCTTTTCTATCCTCTAAATCTATGGTAAAAGGTTTGCCAAATCTAATGGTTACTTTTGGAATTCCGGCAAAGAACTTTTCCTTTCCTATCAGTTTCTCACTTCCTTCTATTAAGCAGGGAACTATTGGAGCTTTTGCCTTTAAAGCCACTAAACCTGCTCCCCATTTAGCTTTTAGGAATTTTCCTGCAGGTGCTCTCTGTCCTTCTGGAAATATGCATACCAATTCGCCTTTATCTAAAATCTCAAGAGCCGTTTTTAGAGCCGTTAGGTCTGCCTTTCCCCTCTTTACAGGAAACCCGTTTCCCCAATGTTTTATCAGTGAAGAAAGAATAGGCATTTCAAAGAGTTCCGCCTTTGCCATAAAAAAAACAGGTCTTTTCTTTACCGCATATGCAACTAACGGTGGGTCAAGGTAACTCCTGTGGTTAGAAACTAAAAGAACTTTGCCTTCATCGGGAACGTTTTCTCTTCCTTCAACTTTTAATCTGCACAGTCCCGCAATAGCTCTTGCTACTGTATTTAGCCAGACCCAATAAGCTTTTGTTCTTTTTACCCATGGGTATCTTTTAGTTAAGCTTTCCATAGAATAATTCTATCAAACGAAAAGGGAGGGTGCCCGAAGGCACCAAAGTTAAAACATAAACAGGAGCTGGAAGGAGGCAGTTCCTTTATGGTTAGAACCGTTAAATGCAGTATTGTCGCTACTATAAGCGTAAGAGTATTCAATTCGTATCTTAGAATTATACGATAATTTCCAGGTGGGTGTTAAGGTAACCGAATAGGTAGGTTTGCTGAAGCCGTAAATTCCGGAGTTGTTCGTATCCTTTACGTATTCTACTCTTAGGGGAATGGACAGTTTTCCAAATGTAGGAATGATGTAAGCAGCGATTCCGTAACCCTTTTTATCGTTATCCTTGTCAAGCCACTGATAATCTCCATTTATGGCGAAGGTGAAATTTTTATATTCAGTTGATAGCGTAAAGTCAATTAGGTTTTTGTAGTTTGCGTAGTCAAAGTAGGTAACCGTATAGCCAATTCCATCAACGCTTCCTATAGAACCTACTGCAAAGGCGTGGTTTTCAGGATTTCCGTTAAGCTCTTTACCTTTATCGTATTCGGCGTACAGAGAAAAGTTTTCTGAAGCGGAATATGTGACCCTTGCACCCTTGTAAATAAAGGGTTGGCTGTTCCATACAAAACCGTAAACTATGTTTGGATTCAAATAAGTGGCTGCTAATTCATATCCTACGTTTGTAGGTAGTAAACCTGCTTCTACTTTGAAGTTTTTAAACGGAGAGGTATATAAAAATCCCCACACTATCCCCGTCTTTTCGCCGATTACAGCAGTATTGTCGTTATTAGCACTTGAAAGTACTGTAGGTTCTGTAATCGTTCCAAGACCAAAATCTGCTCCGGAAATTCCGTCTGTTGCCTCTAAATTTAAGATAGCATCGGATAGTTTCAGGTCGTTTGAGGAACTTCCGTCGGTTTTAGCTCTCGTTTCAAAGAATTCAGTTGTAGTTATTCCACCTTTTACGTTTAGTTTAACGTTCTGCATCTTCAATTCTGCCGACATAGATGTAGAATATGATACTGTTGCTAATATGATTGATGTTAAAATAGCTTTCGCACCTTTTCTCACGCTTCACCTCCTGTTCTCTTTTCTTCTGCTTTTTAAGGGGAGGGGAGGACCCCTCCCGCTCTCTTACAGGTTAAACCCTTTCTCTCCGTGAACTGCAGAATCAAGACCTTCTATTTCTTCTTCTTCGCTTACTCTTGCACCTCCTGTTATTAGGGAAGAAACGAAGAACACAACTGCAGTCATAATTCCAGAGTAGATAAGCGTTGCTAAAACAGCTTTTACCTGAATCCATAATTGAGGTAAGTTTCCTTCAAGAACTCCTGCTGTTCCGCCGATTGACTTAACTGCGAATATACCTGTAGCTATTGCACCCCATATACCGCAGAGACCATGAACGCCAAAAGCATCTAAAGAGTCATCGTATCCCAACTTCTGTTTTAGAACGAATACTCCGAAGTAACCTACAAGCCCTGCAATTAAGCCTATGATTAAAGCTCCTGTTACGTTTACAAATCCTGCTGCTGGCGTTATAGCTACAAGTCCTGCAACTGCACCTGAAGCAGCGCCTAAAAGCGTTGGTTTTTTATGAGTAATCCATTCGGTTACCATCCAAGAAACGGCTGCAATTGCAGCTGCCACGTTCGTTACAAGCAGAGCTAAGGAAGCAGAACCGTTAGCCGCTAAAGCTGAACCGGCGTTAAATCCAAACCATCCAAACCAGAGTAGCGCTGAACCTAAAACGGTTAAGACTACAGATGAAGGAAAGAAAGCTGCTTTCCCGTAATTTCTTCGTTTCCCTAAGAGAAGTGCCATTACGAGACCTGCAATACCAGCATTGATGTGAACTACCGTTCCACCGGCAAAGTCAAGAGCGCCATCGTTTGCTAAGAAACCTCCACCCCATACCCAGTGAGCTATTGGTGAATAGACGAGCGTTGCCCAAAGAACAGAGAATATTAACCAAGTTGAAAACTTCATCCTTTCAATAACAGAACCGCTTGCAAGTGCTACCGTAATAGCTGCGAACGTCCCCTGAAACGCTACAAAGAGGTATTCGGGAATTGTTCCGCTTAAAGTGTCGGGCTTTATTCCGTTTAAAAAGAGTTTTTGAAGGTTACCTACTATTCCGTGAACGTCTGTTCCGAACGCCAGTGTATAACCCCATAGCACCCATATGACAGAAACGATACAGTAAGCTAAAAAGCTCATTCCTATAGTGTTAAGAATGTTTTTGCTCCTTGACATTCCTCCATAGAAGAGAGCAAGACCTGCCGGCGTCATGAGCATTACTAAAGCTGTTGATATGAGCATCCAGGCGGTGTCTCCGCTGTTAAGTCCTGAAGAAGCGAAAGCGGTTGAGGGTATTAGTAAAGCTGTTATAAAAGGCATAAGTCGTTTTTTCATAGCGTCCTCCTTTATAGTGCTTCTTCCCCTCTTTCTCCCGTTCTGATTCTTATGGCGTCTTCCACAGGAATAACGAAGATTTTTCCGTCTCCGATTTTTCCTGTTCTTGCAGATGTGGCTATTGTTTCAATGACCTTTTCTGCCATACTGTCGGGGACGATAACTTCTATTTTGATTTTGGGGATGAAGTCAATTACGTATTCGGCGCCTCTGTAGAGTTCGGTGTGTCCTTTCTGTCTTCCGAATCCTTTAACTTCCGATACGGTAAGACCGGAAACGCCCAATTCTGAAAGGGCGTCTTTCACCTCTTCCAACTTGAACGGTTTGATGATTGCTTCGATTTTCTTCATGACGCCTCCTGAGAATGGGTTTTTATTTAGTTAAGCAAGAGGCGTGCCAGTTTTAAAGTTTAATTCCGTAAATGTTTATTTATTTTGAATGAACAAAAATAGTGTAGAAATCGGACAGAATGCACAGTTTTTGTGCAGAAATTATTCAAATTGTTTATTGAAATTTATTTTTTATTGATTAACTTAAAAAAATAATAATTGACAAAAATTGATTATAAACTTAAAATCAGGATAGAGCCTGATAATTTTATGGAGGGGGAAATGCGATTTAATCGATTGTTTTCTGCTCTGGTTTTAGGTGTTTTCGTTTCAGGTTGCGGCGGTATTTCGGGAAATGTTTCTCAGAACAGTTCCACTTCTCAGTTGACAGGCGTTATCTACGATGCTTTTATCAAAGGTCTTTATGTTTGTCCTTCAGGTGTTGACCCTTCTTCATCTCAATGTAATGTTACGGATGGAACCGGGAAGTATAGCGTGAAAGGTAGTGAGATGAAGTTAGATCTCTATTTACCGGTGGGAAATAATTTTATCTATCTTGGTTCTATACCGGCTGATAAATCAAGTGGTAACGTTGTGCGTCCAACGGATCTTTATTTTGATGGTGAACTGAATAAGACCATGGGGCTTGATCTGGGATTGTATCTGGAAACGCTGGCTGCTTATTGCACGAATAGTTCGACTTATCTATCCTGGGATTTGTCTGGCATTGATGCGGAAAGATGCAGTGGTTTTGTTGGTTTTGATGATTTTGCAAAATTGGAGCAGGAAAAAGGTGGAAATAAGGTAGTTTACTGTCTGTCACAATCCTACGGAAATGGCACTGCTTTTAAGGAGTGTCTTGATAACGCTACGGTTAGTGTTAACGATTCTATGGTTGATGACTTCAGGAGTTTTAAAGAGAAGCAACTTTATGAAAGCAATCCTGAACTTATTATGCAACAGTTGTCTGCGTTTTCTATTTTTTACAGTCCTCATACTTTTAAAGGGAAACTACGAGGACAGGATTTTGAGATAACCTTAACCCCGACTGAAGTGAATGGTCTGGAAGTAGAAGGGAATTATTCCGATTCATTTGAAAATGGAACTTACAAGCTATTTTATCCTCTTGATGATTCTACAGGTGTTGCTTATGCCTATCCGGTGCTTTTGTTGAACAATAAGTATTTTATACTTATGAACGAGATTTCGCCGAAAGGTTTTCTGGGCGTTTATGCCGATGTTGGCGCTTACAGTTTTTCGTATATAAACGTTTCGCTGGACGGTATTGAAATTCCTTATAATGGTTCTAATGCTACAGATATGGTTAAGCTGATGAATGAAGGGACAAGTTACTATTTCTCTTCATATCAGACAAATTCCTGGTATCAAACTGTTTTGCCGTTTAATGGGACGGGGACGTTTAATAGCATGACGATTACAATGTATAACAATAACTGGAGTATTAATCTCTCTAACGCAGCTGGTGATATACAGGTGGAGAATGGAAAAGTTATTTTCAGTAGCGGAGAAAATAGCGCCACTGTTTATTCGCCTCAAAATACGCGTGCATCTCTATCTAACTGGAACTTTACGTTTACTCTTACTCCTATGTTTGCCTATCAGGTTGATTGTTCAGATAAACTTGCTGCCGACGGTTTCTGTAAGGAGGGAGATGTTCTGCCGTTTCTGGTTGTTTGCAGGGGGATTTTTAATTTTGATTCGGTGTGGTTTATTCCACCTGATGAACAGTATTACCTGAATAACAGTATCTATGAAGGTTCTCTAATGAGCACTTCAGTTTTTATTCCCTTTGATTACTTCCAGGAACCCCAAAAAATCAGTGAACCCATGGCTTTTAAGAAAGAGAGTTAATCGTTTCATTTTGCCTCCTGCATGAGCGGGAGGCAAAATTCCTGTTTTTTGGATAGGGATTTTCTCCGGCTTCTCTTTGCCAGAAATACTTTAATGACTGAAATCATCTTGAAATTTTTTTATAAGATAAATATTATTAGTTTAGGTAAACAATTTTGGAGGGGAAGATGTCTCTGCGTTCTAAATTGTTCCTGGCGTCTTTATCTTTCCTTCTTCTGGGTTGTGGAGTATCTAATAACGTATCGCAGAACTCATCAGCTTCAGGGGTAATTTACGATGCTTTTATCAAAGGTGTTTACGTGTGCCCTGAAGGGTATTCGCCAGGCTCTTCGGCCTGTAGCATCACAAATGGTGCAGGTAAGTTTCTGATAAAGAACTATGACGGTAGTAATCTGGACGTTTACTTGCCTGCAGGTGATAAGTTTATCTATCTTGGAACTATTCCAGCGTCAAAGGTTGGTGGTGTTGTGCGTCCTACAGACCTTATTTTTGATGGAGAGGAAAACGAAACTATGGGGCTTGACCTCGGTTTGTATCTTGATACAGTTGCAGCTTACTGCACTATTTCTACGTTTCTAAGGTGGGATTTTTCAACGCTTAATACTACTGCCTGTGAGGATTTGTTGAGCTTTGATAGTTTCCCTGCGTTGGAGAAGGAGAAAGGTGGTGATAAGGTGGATCAATGTCTCTATGATCGTGTTTCTGGGAGTTATCCAGAGTTTGATAGCTGTGTGAATGATACCAGTGTTTTTGTTAGTTCTACTATTGTCAGTAATATGAGGGACATTAAGAGAAAACAATTGATGTATAGTGATCCGGAAACGGTGGCTGAACAGATGGATGCGTTTTCTATTTTTTATAAGTCTCATACTTTCAAAGGTAAAATGGGTGAACAGGATTTCGAATTGACTCTGATTCCTACACAGATTGACGGTTTCGCAATTGAAGGTAACTACACAGTTGTTCTGGGTAATGAAACGGAAAACGGCACTTACATTATCAACTATCCCATTAAAGAGGGAGATGGTATTGCAGGATATCCTGTTATTTTTATGGAGAGAAGCAGCATAATTATTAATAAACTTACCGATAAAGGTTTTGTGGGTGCTTCTTTTGATGATGGGGTTCACATTGTTAATCTTTCTCTTGACGGTTCACAGATTTCGTATCCTCCACTTGATGAGGATTCTTTAGAGTTTTATTTAGGTAAAGGGTTTGAGATGCATATAGGTGAGAATGGTAATAGTTTTTACGTCAGCGTTGAGAATTATGGTGGTTTACGTATATATATGTATACCGATTTAGGCACTTTGACGCTGTCAGGTAGCGGTTCAGATGTTACCATTAATAATGGGACTGTAACTGTTTCCAGTTATAATGTAACTGGTAGTTTGAATGGAGCGAGTTTTTCGGTTAACTCAATAACATTTTCTTTCAGCCCTGTGTTGATTTACGAAACGACCTGTTCTGGTCTTGAAACTGACTTTTGCATGGAAAATGAGACTATTCCTGATTTATCTGTAGGATACGGTAAACTCATCTTTGAAGGAGTGGATAACGCTACGATTCAACAATTAATCCAGAATATTAATGGGACGGAATATCTGAATACGATTGAGTTTCCTGACATAGATTTCTGGGATCCAAGCACTATGATAATGAGAACGCCTTCTTATTATATTCCTTCTTATTTTCCTACATAAAGATTACAAATTTAGAGTTTAACCTGTAATTATTGGCGCCTTCGGGCGCCTTTTTTAATGCTGGAGGTTCAAAAATTGAAAGAAATCTATCACCCACCGGTAATGTTAAAAGAGGTTCTTGAATTTTTAAATGTAAAGAAAGGTGGCGTCTTTGTTGATGCTACTTTGGGTGGAGGGGGACATACAGAAGCGATTTTGAAGGCTTCTCCCGATGTTAAGGTTATTGGCATAGATAGAGATGAGGAAGCGATAGAGAGGGCGATAGAAAGGCTTGAACCTTTTGGTGGTAGGGTTTCCATCTATCACGCTGCTTTTTCCCAGATTGATGAGGTTTTGGAAGCCGAAGGAGTGGAAGAAATTGATGGCGTTCTCTTTGATTTGGGTGTTTCTCATTTTCATTTAAGAGGAGATAGAGGGTTTACCGTTTGGGAAGAGCAACCTCTTGATATGAGAATGGATAGGAGACAGAAACTAACCGCCAGAGATGTTGTTAATGAACTTTCTGAGAAGAAGTTAGCAGAGATAATTTTTAAATATGGCGAGGAAAGATTTGCCAGAAAAATTGCGAGAGAAATAGTTAGGCGAAGGAAAGAAGAGCCTATAGAGACAACGTTAGAATTGGCGAAAATTGTAGAGGAAGTTGTTCCTAAAAAGTTATGGGCTGGTAGAAAAAAACATCCTGCGATAAAAACGTTTCAGGCTATAAGGATATACGTCAATAAGGAATTTGAAGAAATAGAGGAAGGGATTCCAAAAGCAGCAAACTTTTTGAAACCAGGTGGCAGACTGGTGGTGATTACCTTTCACTCCTTAGAAGATGGTTTGGTGAAGAGGATAATGAAAAACTTAGAAGGCTTTAAAGTTCTTACAAAAAAACCTGTTGAACCTACAGAAAAAGAGGTAAAAGAAAATCCCGCCGCCCGTAGCGCCCGACTGAGAGCAGCAGAAAGAGTTTCTACCTGACAAGTCTCATTATATCGTTGTAGAAAACAATGACCATTAATAGAGCTAACAGGGCAAAACCCACCTGCTGGAACTTTTCTCTAAAGGAAGCAGAAAGGGGTTTCTTTCTCAGCATTTCTATTAAGAACATAACTATGAGTCCGCCGTCTAAAACGGGAAGCGGTAGCAGGTTGAAATAGCCAAGCTGCAAACTTATGAAAGCCATAAAGTATATAAAGCTAGAAATTCCTGCCTGAGCGGCTTTTCCTGCCACTTCGGCTATCATTATAGGACCGCCTAAACTCTTTATGGATGCCTGTCCTGTTATTAGCTTGTAGAGGAAAGTGAAGAAAAGAGCGGATTGGGAAACGAATTCTTCTATACCTTTTTCAACAGCTTTTATTGGAGAGTATCTGACGAACGTAACGTCAAACTTCGGAATAATCCCAATTGTGTATCTGCCGAGTTGTTTATTTAAATGGGGTTTGACCGTTATTGTAAGTTTTTTGCCATTCCTTAGAATTAAGATTTTGACAGGTTTGCCGTTACTGTTTCCGATGAGCTTAACTACCTGTCTCCAGGAAGTTATTTCGTGACCGTTTATCTGGAGGATAACGTCTCCAGGCTTTAGTCCTGCTTTTGCAGCAGGAGAACCTTTTATCACTTTCCCGACAATAGGCTTTATTGCAGGAATTACATCTACCGTTCCTATGCCGGTTTTTTCATCCATACCGGTTTTGAGTGGTACGGTTACTTTCTTCCCGTCTCTTTCAACTACTACGTTTAGCGTTTTGTCAGGATTAAGAGCAATAACTTTTGAAAACTCCTGCCAGTTTCTAATTTTTTGACCGTCAACGGAGAGTATTACATCTCCGCTTTTTAAACTTGAGTTTGCGCTTAAAACGTTTCCTACTTTGGCTGCTTCGATCTGATAAGTGGGAACGTACCTTCCTATCATAAACGAAAGCGAGAAGAAGACAACTGCCAAGAGCAGGTTCATTATAGGTCCTGCCAATGCTATGACTATTCTCTGCCACGGCGGTTTGGCGTAGAATTCATCAGGTGAGGAAGGCGGAACGTCCGGGTCTTCTCCTGCCATTTTGACGTAACCGCCTAACGGTATAAGGCTTACGGCAAACTCTGTATCGCAGCATTTAAATGTGAAAAGTTTTGGTCCAAAACCGATTGAAAACGTCTCAACTTTAACGCCGAAAAATCTTGCAGCTAAGAAGTGTCCCAACTCGTGTACAAATATCAATATTCCTAACGCTATGATAAAGTAAAGAACGGTCATTCATCCTCCAGCACTATTGATTTGATGGCTAACTCCGGCATCTTCTCGCCGCTTTTAGTTGCAAACTCTGCTTCGTGGATTTTTTGTAAGAGTAAAAATAGGTCTTTTATGGTCGTTCGTCTTGATAGTTCTTTAAAGGTTTTTTGTGCTTTAAGCGGGAGTTTAGGTTTCTCTCCGGTCAGAATAGCTATTAGTTGTCTTACCTGTGATTGTAAGAGACCTATAATTGAAAGTGGGTCAACACCTTCAGATAGAGCAGTAGAAATCAGTTTTAAGAATTCCTTTCTGTTTTTCTCTACTAAAGGAACAATTATCTCAAAAACGTTAACTCTACCGCTTGAGAACAGTATCTGCCTGACCGTTTCCTCTGTTAGTTCTCCAGGATAGGCTAACAGTTTGTCCGTTTCCTGCTTCAAGTTTAAGAGGTCTGTTCCTACAGTTTCTATTATTAACCTTATTGCTTGGTCTGATATCTGTTTCCCTGCAGATGAAAATTTTTTCTTTAGTAGGTTATAGACTGCTTTTTCGTGGTAACTTTCAGAGACTATAACAATCTCTGCTAATTCGGTTATTGTTTGAAATATTTCACTTTTAAGCTTTTTGTAATCAAGGGTTTCTGTTGCTGCAACAATGAATTCAGGTAAAGTTTTTAGAAATTTTAGAAACTTTTCTTTTTCGCTTTTTTTTCGCAGCGCAGAAGGTAAATGTTGGGCGTTTGTTATCAGTAGAACTGGCGAACTGCCGAAAAGGGACGTTCCACTGAAGCTGTATATTGCGGATAGGTCTTCGTCTGCGTAGAACTTTTCTACTTCTCTAAAGCTTGAGATTTTCTTTATTAGCTGTTCCGTAAGGTATATCTCGTCTCCGTAGATGAAAATCCTTTTCCAGGGGACGTTGTTTTTTAGCTGTTTGAGTGCGTCTTGTACCTTAACCTGTTTCATTAACCTTTACCTTTTTCATTTCAATTGCTTTAGGGTTTGTCGGGCAGCTGTGGATGCACCGTCCACACCCTTTACAATGTTCGCTGTTGAATACAGGTTTTACTAAGTTTTCAAGGGTAATGGCTTTGTCCATCTGGGGACAACTCCAGTAGCAAGTCTGGCAGAATACGTCTTGATATGCAGCACACCTGTTTTTGTTAAGAACAGCTACGTACCTAAAACGTTTAAGGTTTTCAAACGTTAGCGCTCCGTTGGGGCAATTTTCAATACAGGTGTAGCACTGCTCGCAGTAGTTTTTGTCAAAATTCATAAAGGGAGTATCAAGTATTACGGGGTGGAGTTTTGATACCTTATCAAGTACTCCTGTAGAGCAGGAAGAGATACAAGTTCCGCACCTTTTACATAGAGATAGAAATGTATCTTCGTCTGGACTTCCAGGAGGTCTTATGAATTCTTCTTGAGGTTTTGTCGCTTCATAAGTAAACTCAGCAGCTGCCTGTGCTAAGGAGTTCGCGAGAGCTTTAAAGAACTTCCTTCTGCTCATTTTCTCTTCCTTTGAGTTTTTGATAGACCATGAAAATTATAATTATTCCTATTCCTGCAAGTAGAGAGATTATATTTAAGTTTTTGTATAGGAAATTTACGATGTCCTCTCCAAACCTTTTTATCAGCAGGGCTTCAAGAAAAAATCTACTACCTCTACCAATTAATGAAAATATAAAAAGTTTCTTTAGAGAGGCGTACAGAACGCCAGACGTTACGGTAAATACCTTATAGGGTAGTGGAGTGAATCCTGCCAAAAGTATGACTAAACTTTCGTACCGGTCGTAAAGGTTGTGAACCTTTTTTACTTTTGTTTCTCCAAAAAACTTTATAGCTAAGGGTTTCCCTCCCCAGAACCCTAAGAAATATCCTCCTATTCCGCCTAAAGAGGAAAAGATAGTTGCTATGAGTGCGTACAAAAAAGCGTTTTCTGGTTTTGCAAGGCATAGAGTTATAAGTAGAACATCTGGAGGTATTGGGAAGAATATCGCTTCTATAAATGCGTTTAGGGCAAGCGCCGGCGCTCCGTACTTTAAAGCTAACTCCTGCCAGAACTGGATTGAGAGTAAATCCATTCTACCACTCGTAGTTTTTAAGAATTTCAAGAGCTTTGTAGTCTGTTAGGTCTAAGTGGATTGGAGTTATGGAAATGTAGCCGTTTTTTACCGCCCAGTAGTCTGTTCCTGGTTCAGCTTTCCAGTTAGGTTCTTCTCCGCCTATCCAGTAATAGGTTCTTCCCCACGGGTCTTTTCTGACTTCTACCTTCTCAGTGTAATCCTTTTTTCCCTGCCTTGTTACCTTAATGCCTTTTATTTCGTTTTCAGGCAAATTGGGAATGTTAACGTTGAGACAGCAGTTTTCGGGAATACCTTTTTCAAGAACTTTTTGGGTGATTCTTTTAGCCCAGTTGCCGGCTGATTCCCATTGAAAGTCCTTGAAGGTGGCTAAAGAAAACGCGATGGAAGGTATTCCTAATAAAGCACCTTCCATCGCTATTGATACAGTACCGGAATAGGTTATATCTTCGCCTAAGTTTGGTCCTCTGTTTATTCCGCCTATGACCATGTCTGGCTTTTTGCCTTTCATTATTGCGTGGATACCGATGTAAACGCAGCTTGTGGGCGTTCCATCAACGGCGAACCAGTTTTCGTCAACCTGTTCGCATCTTAGGGGGCGATGCAGGGTTAAAGCTCTACCTACGGCACTTCTTTCTCTGTCTGGTGCTACAACAACTACGTCGGCAAATTCGGAGAGTTTTTCGTAGAGAACTTTTAAGCCGTCAGACCTTATTCCATCGTCGTTAGAGAGTAGTATTAAAGGCTTTTTATCCATTGTTTGCTCCCATAAAAACCCATCTGATTATACCTACTATTTCTACTGCTCCGTAAATCAGAGAGCTAACCATTATGCCGTATTGCTTTGTGGTGTATCCATAAATTGCATACATAGCAGATGCGAAGAGGGCTACTACAAAGCCTATTTGAGGATAACCGATGGCAGTTATAAACAGCGCTACTACGCCAGTGATAGATGCTGCTATTTCCAAAGCTTTTTGAAGTTTTGTTCGCTTCACTTGGTGTACTCCTATTAATTAAGGTGTAAAGAAATTTAGTTAATTTTCAGTAATTTGGATAGTTGCTGTGAAGAATTGATTAAAGGGATACCTTCTTTTTCGCATGGTTTTGAGAAATCGCTGTCTATAGATAATAGATAATTTATTTTGTAATACTGGCAACTTGCTAAGATTAAGCTGTCGTTTGTGGATAACTTGTAGTGTTTTACGTATTTATCGGCGATTTCTTTTACTTCGTAAGGTATGTCCAACCAGGATAGAACTTTAAATATTTTAAAAACATAGTCATCTATTAAAGAGGATTTCTTTTTTCCTTTTATGACCAGTTTGTATACAGACTCGCTATACACTATGGCATTTACGTAAAGGTTAATTTTAGGATAAAGCAAATGGTTTAAGAGGATTTTCCATATATCTTTAGCTTCTTTATTTCCGTCTTGCTTTAGAGCTTCAATGATAATATTACTATCAATAAAGAGCTTCACTTAGTCACCTTGAATTATAAGGTCTTCTTCGCTAATGTTTGGAATTTCCACGGCGTTGTTCACTTCAGGATAATGTTCTTGAAGGAAAAGAACATCTTCAATTAGTTTTAATTTTCGGAGGAATTCTTTTACTGTCTGTTGATTTTTTTCTATTTCAAGGGTTTCTTTTACGTTTCCCGGGACTTTAATTACTATTTCACCCATTTTAACCTCAGTGCTGCAGTGAAATTCTTCAACCTAAAAATGTATTCTTTTTTTCTTGTTTATGCAAAAATGTGATAGAAGGGGGACGGGGAGGTCCCCGGAGAAAATTAGAAAGTAAATACCATCTTAACCATACCGGCGAAGATGGAATCGTTGTTACTTGAGCCGTTAGGGTTAACTACGTATTGAATGTCTGGCATGATGTGGAAGTTTTCCGATACTTTTATGTCGTAGTAGGTTTCAAAGTGCCATTCTGTGTCGTCATTTTCAAACTTGCTGCTTGGAATAATTGCTGCAACACCGGCTGACAGCGTGTTTCCTCTGTTAAACGGAGAATTTATTGATATTCCAGCAGATACAAATTTGTTGAACGCATAGACGTTTCTGTTGGCGTAAGATGCTCTTCCGAAAATGCCGATTTTATCTGTTATTTTTTGGTCTATAGATATTCCTGCACCCCAACCTTGTTCTGTGTCAGGTTTGGCGTTTGGGTTATCTGTTGTTTCTCCTAACTTAATATGGTCGGCTGTGTTATCCCAGATGTAAAACCTGTAGTTTCCATTTTCTGTTGAATAGTTGAGCTGCGCAGCTAAAAATGGTTTGTCAAATACGTTGTCATACTCGCTTTTTTCTCTTACTTCCCATTGTTTGTCGTCGCTATTCCAGTATATTGTAGTTTGTTGGTTACTCTGAACAAGGGCGGTGAAAGATAGGTTTTCGGATAGGGTAACCTGTGCTGCGATTAGTGGAGCGAAAAAGTCTTCAGGGTCTAATATTGGGTTGTTAACGAAAGGTTTTCCTACAAATTGGGAGACTTCATCGTTGGCGTATTCGTTGTCATCAATGAAGGCAAAAGGTTCTGTTTTCCCAACCGTTAACTGAAGTTTGCCGTTAAGGAAACTATGAGAGTAGTAGAGTTCTAAGATTTCAAAGGTTTTCCCTTCGGGGTTGTCGTCTGCTAAGGTGTTGAGGTTAGCAAACAGGGCGTCTTCAGCGTAATCAAAGATTTTGTCGGCACCTGTTCCGTCTCCTGCATGGACTCTTGTGTAGAATTCTCCGTTTTTGTCTGGGTTGAAAGAGAGTTCTAAGTCGGCAGTGTAGCCTGTTCCTGAGGGGTCAGGAATGTTAACGTTGTTGATGTCGCCCACTTTCGCGCCCTGATAGTAAAGGGTTGCATCACCGTGAAATTCCACGGGGACTTTGAGTTCAGCGCCTAAAGTGGGGAGGGAGGACATTAACAATAAAGACGTTAGTAAAAGCACCTTCCCACGCATCACTCCTCCTGTTCTTGAAAGTTTTAAGAGATTATACCAATGAGTAATACTAAAAAGCAAGAAAGTTTTACTGATTTGTTGAAAAAGTCACAAAAAAGTATTACCATAGTCGTAGATAAAATTTAAAAAGTAGGAGGTAGGTATGAGGAAATTGTTGGCTGTTGCTGCCGGGGTGTTGTTATCTTCACAGGCTTATGCTCACTTTATGGTCTTGAAGCCTAATACCGATATTGTTGAGGGGAATCAAAGGGTAATTAAGTTAGAGGCAAAGTTTACCCATCCTATGGAAGGCGGTCCTAACATGCCCTTCAGAATTCTTGATAGTGGTGCGGTTGTTGGACATCACAAGTACAAGATTCACTGGGTTAAACACATGATTCCTGCTTATGAAGGAGTGAATAAAAAAGTACCTATGTACACTGCTGATTTCAGAATAAGAAGACCGGGAGTGTATAAGTTTTATTTGGTGCCAAGCGCTTACTTTGAGCCTGCAGAGCAGAAGTTTATTAAACAGATTACCAAGGTTTATGTTGACGCTTTTGACCTTGAAGAAGGTTGGAATGAACCTGTTGGTTTGAAGATGGAGATAGTTCCACTTACTCGCCCTTGGGGATTGTGGGAAGGAAATACTTTCAGAGGAAGGGTTTACTTCCACGGTAAGCCTGCTGCAAATGTGAGGATAGAGGTTGAGTATCTTAATACTAAAGGAATTAAAGTTCCAGCAGACCCGTTTGTTACTCAGGTTATAAGAACGGATAAGGATGGATATTTTGAATATACGTTCCCATGGGCTGGTTGGTGGGGATTTTCTGCCATTGGTTACGGAGGAAAGAAGAGATATAAAGACGGCAAGCTGTATCCTGTAGAACTTGATGCTGTAATGTGGGTTAAAGCCTATCCGAAACCAGAGGGGGTTAAGTAATGCATATCTCTGAAGGAGTTTTACCAGGTTGGGTTTTAGTTACAGGTTGGGTTCTGACAGCTGCTGGAACTTATGTGGGCTTGAAGAAGATAAATCAAAAGAATTTACCATTAGCGGCTTTGATGTCAGCAGTTTTCTTCGTTGCTTCTCTTATTCACGTTCCGCTTGGTCCTACCAGCGTTCACTTACTTTTTAACGGTTTAACGGGGTTGCTCCTTGGGTGGGCAACCTTTCCTGTTTTATTGGTGGCTTTGTTTTTGCAGGCTGTTCTTTTTCAGTTTGGTGGTATAACGGTTTTAGGAGTGAATACTTTTAATATGGCTATTGGTGGTGTTGTTGCTTACTACCTTTGCAGACCTTTTCTGAAAAAGGACAAAGGATTTGTTGTAGCCGGTATTTTGGGAGCGGTTGTTGCGGTTCTTACGGCTGGATTCTTAGTAGCTTTGGAGCTAACCACTATAGGGCAGGAATTTATCGTCAATGCAAAACTGGTCTTGTTAGCGCACATTCCTGTAATGGTTATAGAAGCGATTGTTAACGTGTTTGTTCTTTACTTTATTAGAAGGAATCTTCCGGAGATGCTTGACTTGGAGGGAAGTGAGAAATGAAAAGGTTAGTCATTCTTTTGACAGTGCTGTTTGTTGCAATTTTTTCAAACGCTTTTGCCCACAAAATTACTGCTTTTACCGATTTAGAGGGGAATAAGTTATCTGTTTATAGTTATTTTAACGATGGAACGCCTGCGAAACACGCGCAGGTTATAATATATGATGAGAAAACAGGTAAAAAAGTTATTACTGGTTATACAGATAATGAGGGAAATTATTCCTGTACGCTGCCGCATCCTGGTAAGTACAAAGTAGTTGTGAATGCAGAGTTAGGGCATAGGGCTGTTGCAGAGGTTGATTACGGTTCGGTAGAGCAGGCAGCTTCTGCAGAACAACCTTCGTCTTCTAAAAATGTTTCGCAAGGTATGTCTAATTCTGCGAATGCACCTGTGGCAGGCGTTTCTGCAGATGAGATAAGGAAGATTGTAAGGGAGGAGTTGAAGGAGCAACTCCAGCCTATTGACAGAAAGCTTTTAAAGATAGAGGAGCAGGTTTCTGCCATTCATTTGAAAGATGTTTTTGGTGGTCTTGGTTGGATAGTTGGTATCTTTGGAGCTGCTGCGTTTGGTTATAGTTTTAGGAGGAAAGAGGCTTGAACTATTTTGAAGCTTTGGGGAAGAAATCGTTTCTCTACAGGCTTGATGCGAGGGTGAAACTTGTCGTTTTGTTGCTTTTCGCCTGGAAGATTGCGCTGTCTTCCTCTTTTGGTGAGGTTTTAGGATTTGTTCCTTTTGTCGCTGCGCTGCTTTTTTGTTTGCGGGGGGATGTGGGGCGGATTTTCCGCATCCTCCTTGCTGCTGATGCTTTTCTTATTTTTTTAGTTGTTTCAGCTTTTATTTATGGAAATGTTAGTTTGGGTTTACTCCTGTTTTTGAAGTCTAACGAGATATTGGTTATAAGTATTGCTTTACTTATGACTTCTGAACCTTTTCAGATTTTTAGAGCTTTCAGAGATTTCAGGTTGCCTGCAAAGTTGGTGCAGCTGTTTTTTTTAACCTACCGATATATTTATACAATTTACGATGAGTATCGTTTGATGTTGAAGTCTGCGTACTGTAGGGGATTTAGACCTAAGACGAGTTTGAATACGTACAAAACGTACGCGTATATATTGGCTAATTTGTTGGTTAAGAGTTACTTTAGGGCTGATAGGATATATAAAGCTATGCTTTGTAGAGGGTTTAGGGGGGAGTTTCCGGTTTACGGGGAGTCTAAGATGAAAAAAGAGGATTACGCTTTTGCAGTTGTGAGCTTTTTAGTTTTTACGGTGGTGGAGTTATGGAGCTTATCAGGACAGAGAACCTTTCTGTAAAGAGAGGTGGTAGAGAAGTTCTTAAGAACGTTGATTTTTCTCTTCATGAGAGAGAAAAGATTTTTATCGTAGGTCCTAACGGTTCTGGTAAAACGACTTTTGCTGAAACTTTGATGGGGTTTGTGGAGTTTGAGGGGAGGATTTTTTTTGAAGGGAAAGAGGTGGAAGGAGAGGAGGATTTTTATAATTTGAGGACTAAAGTTGGTTACGTTTTCCAAAATCCAGACGACCAGCTGTTTTCTCCTACCGTTGAGGAGGAACTGGCGTTTGCGCCTATGAACTTGGGCTATAGTAAGGAAGAGGTTAAAGCTTTAGTTGAAAGCGTTTTAGAAAGGTTTGGAATACGACATTTGAAAGATACTCCTATATATAAGCTTTCTGGTGGTCAAAAAAGGCTTGTTTCTATTGCTGCCGTTATGACTATGAATCCTAAGGGACTTATACTGGACGAACCTACGAACGGTTTGGATGAGAAGAACTTCTTTATGTTGGTTGACTTTCTCAAAAGCGTTGAAAAAGCTGTAATTGTTATCACTCACGATAAAAATCTTATTGATGCCCTTGACTGGAAAAAGTATTACCTAAAAGATGGCAGTTTAACTTTCGTCAAATAGTTCTCTTATTAGTTTCTCCCACTGTTCCTCACAGTCTTCACCTTCGCATCTATCTAACGGAATGCTGGAAGCTTTTTCAATAACTTCTCTTTCTACGTAGATAGGAGCGCCTACCCGAACAGCCATGTTTATCGCATCGCTCGGTCTTGCATCTATCCTTATTACTTCACCATCGGGTCTTTTGACTTCAATTACTGCGAAGTAGATTCCTTTGTCAAAATCGTTGATTACTACTCTTTCTATTTCTCCGCCGAACGCTGCTAAAAGTTCTCTTATCAGGTCGTAGGGGAAAGGTCTTGGCGGGACTGCTCCTAAAAGTTCTGTTTCGAGGAGTTCGGCTTCCCACATTCCTACCCAGATGGGAATGGCGAATCGTTCCCTTGCGTTGCCTAAAATGATGATAGGCATGCCGTTCATTCTGTCCTGAGTGATTCCTATTACGGATACCTCGACCATGATGACCTCTCCTGTAAATAGTGTTTTATCTTTAAAATAAACTTTTCTATGTCCATTTCACTACATGGAGTATTAATATGTTCTTCTGGGTTTTCAAAAGGGTGTTCGTGGCAAATTTTGGAGCTCCTTCAGTTTCTTTTCGCAGTAACGTATTCCTTCTACTGCGTGTTCCCATTCTATGTAGTCGTTTTCTACTTCCCAAGAGTAGTTGTGCTTTTCTAAGAGTTTTGATTTTTCAAATTCTTCGAACGATAGTTTGTATTTTTCTTCAAGAGTTTTATTTGTCTTTTTGTATTTTTGTAGTTTCCTCTTTAACTCTTTTTCAAGGGCTTCTATAACCAGCCTGTAGGGAAAAGTCTTAAAGAAGTCTTCTTTAGTTTCTGTTTTCATTTTTGTCTCCTTCGTGGTGTTGCCCTTCTAAGAAGAAGGGGGTAGTTTTCGTGATTTTCACTTTAACGATTTTTCCTATTAAATTTTCATTTCCTGTGAAGTTAACGACTTTGTTGTCTCTCGTTCTCCCTGTTAGTTTATCTCCCCACTGGCTTTTACCCTCAACTAAGACTTCTTCTACCTTGTTGAGTCTTTTAAGGTTTTTCTTTTCTGCCTGCTTTTTGATTAATTCCTGAAGTATTTGTAATCTCCTGTTCTTTTCTTCTTTCGGAACGTTGTCTTCCATCTGGTAGGCTTTTGTTAAAGGTCTTGGAGAGTATTCAAAGACGAAAGCCTGGTCGTAGGTGCATCTTTCTACGAGTGATAAGGTTTCTTCAAAGTCTTTTACCGTTTCGCCTGGGAATCCAACTATGAAGTCTCCAGATAGTGCAACATCCGGAACGTACTCTCTGAGCATCTCTACCTTTTGTATGTATTCTTCTCTTGTGTAGCCTCTGTTCATGAGTTTGAGGATTCTGTTTGAACCGCTTTGAGGCGGAAGGTGAACGTAAGGACAGACTTTTTCTATCTCTTTCATTGCTCGGGCTATCTTTTCTGTGAAGCCTGCAGGGTGGCTTGTCGTAAAGCGAATGCGTTCTATTCCTTTGATTTCTGCAACCATGTATAGAAGGTCTGCAAGGTCGGTGTTTTTGTATCTGTAAAAGTCAACGTTCTGTCCTAAGAGGTGAACCTCTTTTACGCCTCTTTCTGCAAGTCTCTTGATTTCTTCTAATACAAGTTCAGGTTTGACGCTTCTTTCTCTTCCTCTTGTGAAGGGGACTATGCAGTATGTGCAGAAGCGGTTGCAGCCTCTCTGGACTGTAACGTAGGCAACGTATGGGTTTTCAAGGTAGCTGTCTATAAGGGGGAGGTGGTCTTCTTCGGGGATTTTTTCTTCAAGTATTTCAGTAGTTCTTCCCTCTTTTGCTTTTTCAAGAAGTTCGGGGAGTTTAACGAAATTGAACGTTCCAAAAATTAGGTCAACGTGCTCAAACCTTAAAAGGTGTTCTTTCTCTTTTTGAGGAACGCATCCGGCAATGGCTATGATGGTTGATGGTTTCTCTTTTTTTAGTTTTTTCAGGTTTCCAATGAAACTGTAAGCTTTGTTGTCCGGCTTTGCCCTTACAGAGCAGGTGTTGACAATTATTACGTCTGCTTCTTCTGGCGATTCAGCTTTTTCATAACCCAAGTCTTTTAACATTCCTGCCATCTTTTCTGAATCGTTGACGTTCATCTGGCAGCCGAACGTTTTTATGAAGAATCGCTTCATTTTTTCTCCCTATCTGCAGTAACTGCAAGGTTCCGGGATTGTTGCGCCTTTAGGGTAAACCATAATTTCTACTCTTCTGTTGAGTGCTCTACCTTCTGGTGTGTTGTTTGGCGCTATGGGGCATTTGGGTCCGCAGCCAAAGACTAATATACGGGTTGGGTCAACGCCGTTGAGAATTAAAAACTTTCTTACGGCTTCTGCCCTTTTTGTTGAAAGTTCAACGTTGTAGTTGAAATCCCCTGTGCTGTCTGTAAATCCTGCGATAACTATCACGTTGTCAGGATTCTGTCTGAGAGTTTCAGCTATTCTCCTAAGGGTTTCTTTGGCTTCTGGTTTAAGTGTATAGCTGTCAAAGTCGAACAGGACGCTGTTTTTGAATATTACTCTTACCTTATCTGGTTCTTTTACCACAGCAACAGGTTTTTCTTCACTGATAGGTGGCTTTGCAGGTCTAACTGCCGGGTTTGTGTTATCTATAGGTTTAACGCCTACGTCATTTCCCAACTCTTCTGCCTGCTGTTCTAAAGCGTAACCTATAGCACCACCGACTATTGCACCGATGGCTGCACCTATCAGGACTCTTTTCCCTTTATTGCTGCCTGAAGGTCCTGTTGCTGCGCCTAAAGCGCCACCTACTACAGCGCCGATGGCTGCGCCTGCAACCGTTTTATTTACTTTCTGCTGCTGTGCTGGTTGAGTTTGCGGCGTTGTTCCTGTTGTTGCGCATCCTGCTGTGAACGCTACTGCTGTTATGGTTAATATCAGTTTCTTCCACATGGATTTCTCCTGAAACTTTGATTTTAATAAGAATTTAGTTTCATTTTGTTAGAATTTCCACGAAATTCTGCAGGGGGAGAGGTATGAACGTTGAAGATATAGCTAAAAAAGCGAAAGAAGTAAGTTATCAGCTTGTGGATATTTCAACTGAGGTAAAAAACAGGGTTTTGTTGAGAGCAGCTGAATTAATTGAGGAGAAGAGAGAAGTTATAGAAAAGGAGAATAAAAAGGACTTAGTTGCAGGAGAGGAAAAAGGTCTTTCAAAGGCGATGCTTGATAGGTTGCTTCTTAATGAAAAGAGAATAAAGGGGATGGTTCAGGTTCTTCACGACGTTGCTGCTCTGAACGACCCCGTTGGTGAAGTTATAAAAATGTGGAAGAGACCTAACGGTTTGAAAATAGGAAAGATGAGAGTTCCTTTGGGTGTTGTGGGAATTATTTACGAGTCAAGACCTAACGTTACTGTTGAAGCTGCTTCTTTGTGTATTAAAAGCTCTAATGCGGTGATTTTAAAGGGAGGTTCTGAAGCTATTAACTCAAACCGCGTTCTTGTAAGTATTTTGAAAGAGGCTGCTGCTTCTGAAGGATTTCCTGAAGAGGCGATTCAGTTTATGGATACGACTGACAGGTCTGCAGTGAAAGAGATGCTTCAGCTTGATGAGTATATAGACGTTGTAATTCCAAGAGGCGGAGAAGGCTTAATAAGGTTTGTGGCTGAAAATGCCAGAATGCCTGTTATAAAGCATTATAAGGGCGTTTGTCACGTTTACGTTGATGAGTTTGCAGACTTAGAGAAAGCCTGGAAGATATGCTTTAACGCCAAAGTTCAGAGACCGGGCGTTTGTAACGCCATGGAAACGATGCTTGTTCACTCGGCAGTTGCAGAAGCGTTTTTGCCTAAAATGATAGGAATGTTTAAGGAAGCTGGTGTTGAGATTAGAGGATGTGATAGAACGAGGGCTTTTGCGCCAGATTACGTAAAGCCTGCAACGGAAGATGACTGGTATGCTGAATACCTTGACCTGATTTTGGCAGTTAGGGTTGTTGATTCTTTAGATGAAGCTATTGACCATATTAATACTTACGGTTCTCACCATAGCGATGCAATAGTCACAGAGAATTACACAAATGGAATGAAGTTTTTGAACAGGGTTGATTCAGCTGCTGTTTACATAAACGCTTCTACGAGATTTACGGACGGTAACGTTTTCGGACTTGGTGCGGAGATGGGTATTTCTACCGATAAGGTTCACGTAAGAGGTCCTATGGGACTTGAAGACCTTACCATTCCTAAATACATCATTTTCGGTGATGGGCAGATAAGGGAGTGAAGTTGATTTCAAACTCAACCTTTGGGACGTTGCTGTTCTGGTTTTTTATAGTTGTTACTGTTGCTTGGACTGTTGTGGCTGTGGGGGGGAGGATTTTTTCTTCCTTGAGGAAAAAGTGAAGGAAAGTGTAAAATTTGGCTGGCGCAGGTGAACGGGAAGTCCGGTGAAAATCCGGCGCTGTCCCCGCAACCGTGAGCAGGGAGAATAACAAGGGCTTTAGCCACTGGGAGGTTGGGTGGTAAGCCTGCCTTCCGGGAAGGTTAAAGCCTTTTGAATCCTGCGAGCCGGGAGACCGGCCTGCGCTGAATCTGCTGCTTCCTGCGGGGGTTCAGGAAGCGGGAGGGTTAATGAGGGTTCTTTTTTTGTTTTTCTTTATTTTTCTAATTTTTGGGAATGCTTTTGCTTTTGAAAGGATTGTTAGTCTTTCCCCTGCCCTTACAGAAATGGTCGTTTACGCTGGTGCTGAAGATAAGTTGGTTGGTGTGACTGACTTTTGCACCCTGAACGTTAAGGCAGAAAAGGTTGGGGGAATAGTTAACCCAAACGTTGAAAAAATTATTTCCCTTAAGCCAGACCTGATTCTCGCTACAAATATGACACCACCGGGAATCAGGAAAGTTTTAAGTAGGGTGGCGAAAGTTGTTGTTTTTCACCTTGTGAGTTTAAAGGAAGTTGAAGATGCCGTTGAATCTGTTGGGAATTTAGTTGGTTCTGATGGTAAGGAATTGAGGGAGCGATTTGAGAAGGAATTAGATAGTTCTTTAAAAACTGTTTCCTGCTTAAAAGGTAAGAAAGTTATTGTTCTTGTTTCCTGCAGTCCGATTTACGTTGCTGGTGGAGAAAGTTACATAGGACAAGCACTGTCTTTAGCTGGGTTGAGAATAGTTCCTGAAAACGTTTCGTTTGGTGCTGTTTCTGCTGAGTTTGTCGTTCAAAATGGGGAAATAGCTGTCCTTTCGTGCCACAACGGCGGTGGGGATTTGAAGTTACTGCTGAGAAAGTTTGGTTTGAAGGTATATGAAGTGCCAGGGAGTTTCTTGCTTCACCCATCGCCGATGTTTTTAAGGGGCGTTAAATATTTGGGGGAGGAAGCTTGCGGTTTAAGATAACGATTGCTTTTCTTCTGATTCTGACAATAGCTGTTTTTTTGCTGTTTTTAGGCTGGAAGTTGAATGATGAAAGGGTTTTGATGTGGCTGAGGCTTCCGGAAGCTCTTGTTGCTTTCTCTTTCGGCGGAGTTTTAGGAATCACCGGCGTGGTTTATCAGGGGGTTTTGAAAAATCCCCTCGCCTCCCCCTACATCTTGGGCGTTTCTGCGGGGGCGGCTTTCGGGGCAACTGTGGCTGCTTTTTTCTCTTTTCCTGTTATTTCGGGAGCGATTCTTGGAAGTCTGGTGACCGTTTTCCTTTTAGTTCTGTTTTCAGCTGTTTACAGGACTTCTGCCGAAATACTCCTGTTCGGTGTCGGCATAAATGCGTTTTTGTCTTCCTTGATACTCTTCCTTTACGCTGTTATGCCCTCTTTCACCGTTCAGGATGCGCTCTTTTTTACGTTGGGTTTTATCTCTCCTCAGCCTTTAAAATTTTCTGCTTTGCTGTTTCTGATTTCTTTACTCGCCATCTTCGTTCTCCTTCCTTTCGGGAAGTGGGTGGATGCGCTTTCTCTTGGAGAGTTGGGCGTTTTCTCTGGCGTGAGGTTTGAGAGAGAGGGGATTATCCTCTTGATTTTATCAGCGCTTTTCGTTTCTGTTTTCGTTGGAACTGTTGGCATTGTTGGATTTGTCGGCATCGTTGTTCCGCACATAGGAAGGCTTTTAGGTTTCAGAGTTTCTAACTACCTGATGCCCGTTTCGTTTTTGGTTGGCGGCGTGCTTCTTCTGTTTTCTCAGTTTTTAGCGAGGACGCTGGTGTATCCGACGGTGCTTCCGGTTGGGGCGATTACCGCTGTTGTAGGCGTTCCCTTGTTCCTTTACGTTTTGTGGAGGGCGGGGCGTGCTTGAAGTAAGTGTTGAAAAAGCGGGAATTGTTAGCGGTGTTGAGTTTACCCTTTCTCCCGGAACGGTTTTAGGAATAGCCGGTAAGAACGGGAGCGGTAAGACAACTCTTTTGAAGTTTATTGCAGGTGTTTTTGAAGGGAAAGGGCGGATAAGGTGGAAGGGAAAGGACTTGAAGGAGTTATCGTTCAGAGAGCGGATGAAAGTGGTTAACGCAGTTCCTCAAAATTTTGAACCGAACCTGTTTTATAGCGTTTACGAGGTTGTTGAATCTTCTTCGCCTGTGCGTTTGAGAAAAAAAGATATAGACGAAGTTCTTGAGAAAGTCGGGCTTAGTGGGTTTGGGGGGAGGATTTTTGCTAAGTTAAGTGGCGGAGAGAAGGTAAGAGTTCTCATTGCGAGGCTTTTGGCTATAGACCCGGATGTTGTCCTTTTTGACGAGCCATCTGCTTTTCTTGACCCTGATGTTGCTGTAGCTGTTGCCGAAATTGTAGGAGAGTTAAAAGATAGAGGAAAGGTTGTAATTGTTGCTTCTCACGATGTGTTGTTTTTGCTTGATACTTGCGACCTTTTTTTGGGATTGAAAGAGGGGAGGGAGGTTTTTTGGGGAGGGAGGGGGGATTTTTTACGGTCGCTGCAGTTAATCTACGACGTTCCTTTAAAAGTTGCCGAAGTGGATGGAGAACTTTTCATAAAACCAAACTACAGGAGGTAGAAAAAAGATGAAAAAACTGCTTTTAGCTGCAACGATTTTTGCAGCAGTAAATGCTTATGCGCAGACGCCAGAGATTCAAATTACGGCGACAAGAGTGGCTGTTCCTGTTGACCACGTAGGCGATGACGTTGATATCATCACTAAAGAGCAGATTAAAAAGTATGGGTTTACCAGTATCGCAGACGTTTTGAAGTACGTTGCCGGAATTACAGAGAGTTCCAACGGTGGATTCGGACAGACGACAAGTGTTTACATGTTGGGGCTTCCTACTAAGTATATCCTTGTAATGATTGACGGTGTTCCAGTTAACGACCCTTCGTCTCCTGATACTCAAGCAAATTTTAGTTATATAGATTTGAGTAACGTTGAAAGAATAGAAGTTTTAAAAGGACCTCAGGGAGCTCTCTACGGTTCTGAAGCGATTGCAGGTGTTATTAACATCATTACTAAAAAACCTAAGAAAAATGAATTTAAGGTAGGACTGGAAGGCGGGAAATATAAGACTTTTAAGGAAGACCTTTATTCTGCATTAAAGCTAAAAGGTGGATACCTTTCTCTTTCTTTTGAAAATTTCAAAACTAACGGATTTAGCGCGTCAAATGAAAAAGCAGGTAGTGGGACTTACGATCCGGATAACGATGGTTATAACTACAGAACAGGTTGGCTAAGCTGGGGATGGGATTTAAATGATTCTACTAAACTTACAGGGAATATTAAACTTAAAGGTGGAAAAGTGGAATACGATAGTGCTAATAATGGCGTTCCTGTTCCTGATGCGCATACTTCTTATAATAACTTTTTCACCAGTTTAAAAATAGAATCTGCTCTGTCGAACAACTTATTGTTGACCGCAAAGTTTGGAAATAATAAGGAAGAAAGGTTCAGTATAGATACAGGGATTGGCAACTATACGGGTATTACAAGGTATGCTTCTTTTCAAATTACCAATTATTTCGGTTCTTCGTTTGTTAATTTTGGTACATCTTACAAACAAGAAATAGGAAGATGCATTTATGACTATCCTGCCTGGAGTTTTACTACTACCTCAGTAGCCAATTTACATACACGTTCGATATATGGAGAATTTCATAGTGATTTAAATGCTTCACATTTCACTTTTGCTCTAAGAAGAGACTTTCATAGCCAATTTGGAGCTAAAACTACTTATAAGGTATCAGCATCTTACGATGTAAAAACAACTGAAACTACCTTGAAGGTGCAATATGGAACAGGTTTCAGGGCACCATCTGTTTATCAGCTTTATGCCAGAGGCGCGTTTTTTGGTATCTATGAAGTGATAGGAAATCCGAATCTTAAACCAGAAACGAGTGAAGGATGGATTTTAGGTGTAGCGCAGAGAATGCCTTTTGTAAAAGGGAGAATAGATATTAACTACTTTAAAAATCATGTTTGGAATCCAATTGTCTATGAAAGTAGTGCAAATCCTAATTACCAGAATGCGTCCAAAGGGTTGTCGGAAGGAGCAGAAATTAGACTATCTATTTCTCCGATTAAAAACTTTAGTTTATGGGGAACTTACACTCATCAGCATGTAGATGGTGATGATGATTTCACTCTTAGAAGACCTGAGATAATATATATAATGGGTTCTGATTATTTATTTGGAAAAACTAAATTCTCTTTTTGGATAGAACACTATAGTGCAAGAGCGGATAAAGATTACTCAAGTTCTCCTGCTAAAATTGTTTCTCTTTCACCGTTTACTACTTACAATTGTTATCTTTCCTACAGGCTCAACAACAAAGTTAAATTCCATATTAAAGGCGTGAACTTAACTAACAAAAAATACGAGCTTGCCTACGGTTATAACACTATGGGAAGAGCAGCCTTCGCAGGCATTGACATCTCCTTCTAAGGATTTCAAGCCCCTCATACGAGGGGCTTCATTAACTTTCTTTATTCAAACATAAACTTTCCAAATAACACAAATTAATCTGAATCTGTTAAAATGACTTCAATCTGTTTTGTTGGGAGGAAAGAGTATGAGAATTAAAAAGCTTCTAACCGCCGCGCTTATTTCAACTTTACCCTTTATGGGAAATGCAGTAGCGAAAAGCGTTTCTAACAATTGTGTTGCTTATACGCAGTTAGATAACGTTTGTGCTACAGTTCCTGAATTTAAGTCCTACTATAAAAAGTATAAAGCTGAAGTAATTCAAAAGGTAGGTAAGGGTAACTGGTATTTTAACCTTGCTGATGAAGTTCAGGCAGCGAAAGAACTTATGCTTCAGAAGCTTCTTTTACATGAGGCAGAAAAAAACAATATAGAAAAGACGAAGTGGTTTAAGAAGTATCTTCCAGAAATAGAGGATGCGAAGAAAGAAATTAAAAACTGGGTAAAGGAACAGGTAAAGAAAGGCAAAATCCCCCCCACCCAAGCTCCTTTAGTAGAAAAACGCCTTATACAAAGAGCAGTTAACGGCTACAAAGTAAAAGCATATCTTGATATGGTTTTAAAAGATGCCATAAGGGTAACGAGGGAAGATATAGAAAACTTTTTCTCTGCTCATAAAGGTGAGTACGGACTTTCTCCTGACCCGGATAAACCAAACCTAAAAGTTATAAATAAAAGAGACCTTGTAGAAGCAATTAGAGAGGAGAAGAAGCAGGTTGCGGCAGCTCAGCTTGCAGATTATCTATTCAAGAAATACAAAGTAAAAGTAAACGTTGAGTTACTCAAAAAGCTGGATAAAGTTGTTAATGCTGGTCAGAACTTTAAAGCCAAAGATACAAAATAGGGAGGTGTGAATGATTCTGTCTTTCGGAGAAATTCAGGAACCGCATGAAATTGTTAACATCGCTTACTCCTTTGCACAGCAGAAGCAATCTGTATGGTTTGAAGAAGAGCTTCCCATTGACCCAGTTATGCGAGTTGTTGGAATGCTTGAACAGCAGGCTGAACAGTTAAAGGCGGATGGAGTTAAAAACATTAAAATTCAGATTGTTCAGGGCGTAGATAAAGATGGTGACCCGGTTATTAACGTTTGGGGAATGGGAACAATCATAAAACTTAAGAACAAACAAGAGAATCAAGAAGAACCTTCTGATGCCAACTAAAAATCCTCCCTCCCCTCGCGGGAGGGTTAAACTCAGAATAACCATCACAGGCACTCCAGGAACTGGCAAAACTACCGTTTCAAAACTCCTCGCACAGCGTCTTGAATTACCTCTTTATGAACTTTCAAAGCTAATAAAAGAAGAAAAGCTCTATACTTCTTACGATGAAAAAAGAAACTCTTACGTTGTTGATACAGATGCTCTGAGGAGATTCTTTGAAGAGAAAGAATCTTTTATCGCTGAAGGAATGGTAGCTCATTATATACCTTCAGACGTTTTGGTTATCCTTCGCCTTAAACCTGAAGAAGTAAAAAAGCGACTGAAGATGAGAGGGTATTCTGAAGAAAAAGTAGTAGAGAACGTAGAATCGGAGAAGTTAGCAGTAATAGCTACAGAAGCGTTAGATTCTCCCGCTTCTCCTAAAATTCTTCATATTGATACTACCGGCAGGACGCCAGAAGAAGTTGCTGAACTTATATTAGAAGGAATAAAAGGAAAGGAGATATTTGACGACGTTGACTGGCTGGAAGACGAGATTTTTGGCTCTGAAAATCCTGATATTTACTGAAAGAGAAAACTTTAAACGCTTTAAGCCGTTTCTTGACAAATACACTAAAGACTTACCGCCTCTTGACAGGGCTTTTGTGAGAGAGATTGCTTCTGGGACAGTTAGATTCTTAAGGCTTCTTGACTTTTCTATTGAAAAAGCTACCGGTAAAAATCCTGCAAAGCAAAAAATCCCCACCCGCAACGCCCTCCGCCTTACAGCTTATCAATTGTTCTTCACCGGCATTCCCCCTTACGCTGCAATCAACGAAACCGTTGAAGCCTTTAAAAGAATTGCCGGTAAAAAGGCTGCAGGTTTTATCAACGCCGTTTCAAAGAAATTGATAAATTTTGACTACAAAAGCGCCGTTAACGAAATAAGAGACCCGATTGAAAGGCTTGCCGTTTTCCACTCTTTTGAAACCTGGATGGTAAAGAGGTGGCACAACTTTTACGGACAGAACCTTGAACGCTTGCTTGAGAGTTTGAACGAGGTTGCTCCTCTCTACCTTCGCGTTAACGCTCTCAAAATAAATGTAGGTGAGTTTTTAAAACTCCTTGAAGATAAAGGTTTTGGCTTTGAACAGCATCCATTCCTGAAAGAGATGGTCAGGATAAAAGGTAGAGTTGCAGTTGAAGAGCTACCTGGATACGAAAGTGGTTTCTTCTACATACAGGACCCTGCTTCTTACCTTGCAGCGTATCTGCTTCAGCCAAAACCTGGCGAAAGAATATTGGACGTAGGCGCTGCTCCGGGAGGAAAGACAACCGCTATTGCTGCCCTTACAGGAAACGAGATGGAAATCTACGCCGTTGATGTCAGCAAAAGTAGGATGGAACTTTTAAAAGAAAACTGCAAGAAGCTTGGCGTTAAGAACGTTAAACCTGTTATTACCGACATTTCAAAAGATAGGTCCTTCATTGAAAAGCATAAGAATAGCTTTGACAGGATACTCATTGACGCTCCATGCAGCGCAACAGGCGTTATCAGGCGTCACCCTGAAGGCAAGTGGAACAAAAGTTTATCTTTGATTAAAACCAACGCTTCCATTCAAAGAGAATTGATAAAGTCGGCAGTTAAACTTTTAAAACCTGGTGGCGTTTTACTTTTTAGCGTTTGTTCTTTGGAGAAAGAGGAGGGGGAAGCCCATGTAGCGCTTTTTAAAAACCTTAACTTGAAGCCTCAACCGTTTGAAGAAGTCAAGAATTTCCTCTACCCTGACTCTAACGTTTTGCGGGTTTTCCCCTATAGAGATGGCATGGACGGATTTTTCTATACCCGCTGGAATGTATAATTACTCTACTACGCAAAAGAGGGAGGAGAGGATGTCCAACTTAGATAGGCTTGAACTCAACCGAGAAGTGATGCTCAGGCTTATAAAAGGTTTAATAGAAGGGGAAGAACTTAACGAGATAGCTCAAATAATAAGCCTTGACCCAAACCTTTCTGCAAGGCTTTTAAAGTTTATCAATTCCCCCTTTTTCGGTCTCAGAAAGGAGATAAAGTCTATCGTTCAGACGGTTGCTTATTTAGGATATAAGAACCTTAAAGACTACATATTCGTTCTCCTTACTTCTTCATTTCTGAAAACTAAGAGTCGCGATGAGATGAAAAATACTATAAAGTTTGCCTATCTCCTTAGAGGATTGGCGGAAAAACTCCTTCCTGAACATTCCGATGAGGCTTACATGGTGGGGATTTTAGACCCGGTAAAAGATGAAATTGGTGAAGAGATAAGAGAAATTCTTGAGAAAGCTGGCGTTTCAGAGTACGTAATAAACGGCTTGTTGGACGATAACAGCAAGTTGGGGAAAATTAAGAGATTAGGGAAAAAACTGATGGAGCTTTGCGGCGATTTAACTTCAGGAAAGAACGTTAACATTCCAGAAGAGTTTTCCATGTTTACAAAAGAGGAACTGGTGGAAATATGCCTTTCTGCTGAAGATAAGGCTCAGAACATTCTTTCTACCCTTTAATGAGGAATCTTAGTAAAACTGTTGCGTAGGAACCGGGAGGGAGGGTAAACTGCAGTTTAACGTGCTTTTTCGTCTTCTCTAAAATGCGGAAATCTTCAGGCTTTACGATTGCCTTTCTCAGTCCATCTGTCATTACCACCATTCCTGCTGTTTCTTTATCAAACCACTCTTCTTTCACGCCGTATTTCTTGAATACCTTTTTCATCACTTTCTTCAGTTTGGGGTCTTCAGGTTTGTAAACGTGACCGGTGTAAGGTATTTCTAACTTTTCTAAGTGCTTGAAATCGTGAACCTTCAGGTAGTATGAGAGTTTCCAGTTGTTTATAAAGGGAATTCTTACAAAGGGGTATTTCATTTCAACGTATTCTCTTAACGTTTCATTCCACAGAAAGCTCTGAAATGCAAAGTTAAACATTAAGCGGACGTTTTTGGGCAGTATCCTGAACGCTTTTTCGGCTGGCAGCCCTCTCATTAACCCTTTTATTAGGTCTTTTTCATACTCTTCAAGGGCAGGTGAGAGGGTTTTGTATAGCTTTTTCCAGTCACCCCAGTAGTCAACGGTGGATTTTCCAAAAAAGTAACTTCTCAAAGCGCCGTCAAAGTCTCCTTTTAGAATGTATCTTAGAACGAAATCATCTCTGCTCTTTACGCTTCCAAATCTCTGTTCACCAAAATAGTTTGGAAAGCCGTAGGATTTAACTATTTCAAGGTTCCGGTAAAACTTTCCTCTTAGATTTTTTTCAAAATTTCTTACGGTTATCGTAAACCTGTTTCCCTTCAAATCTCCTAAATTCAGTTTTCTATTTACCTTGCCTAAAATTTCAACGCAAAAACCTGTTTCTTTCCCTACGTTAACAGTTTCTTTTCTTACCCACCGATTGTTTTTTATTCCAAAGCAGCAGCTTTCAACGGTATAAGAGTCAGGAATCGTTAAATACTGCGTTGTGACTGCAAATTTATCCTTCAGTCCTGCAAACCCTATTTCTTTTAGGGGAATCTTTAAAAATCGGGATAGAATCCTTACGGCTTCTAAAGTAGATGTGTTGGATTTGTGAAGTTTTAATAGATAAAAGTTGCCGCTTTCTTTAGGTTCTAAAATTGGCAGTTCTTCTACTACAAAATCTTCTGGTTTTTGCTTTATCTTTGTATATAGCTTAACCATCTTTCAACATTAAATGTTGATTTTGAGATTGGTATGTTAGCAAAATGCGGAACCTAAATGGTATATAATCAAAACTATGAGCAGGAAATATGACTATTATAAAGACTTGTTTGGAAAAGCTTTTACTGTATCCGTTCTTCTAATAGGTGCAACTGTAAGTTCTCTTAAAACAGAAGGCATTAATTTCTGGAATATATTGGGAGCTATACTAAGTGTTACAGGGATGGCTATTTCATATAAGTTAAATCTAAGATATAAACTTTTGGCGGAGGATAGCGATGATTGAAGCAATTTTAGCGTTTCTATTAGTATTGGCATTTTTATTAGCTTTAGCCCTACCTGCTTTGAAGACTACTCCTAAAGTTCAGCATTAATTCTTAAAAAATTCCACTACAAACTGTGCTGCTTTTAAAAAGTTGTCAAAAGGGTAACTCCCCACTTTTAAACTACACTTCATTCCAGCTTTAAAACCAAATTCAACGTCTGAATCTTTATCACCTATCATCACGCTGCTTTTAAGGTCTATGCCTATCTCTTTAGCTGCTTTTAATGCAAGCTCTATTTTAGGCTTACGGCAGGTGCAGTTATCGTCTGGTTTATGTGGGCAGAAGTAAAAAGCGTCTATCTGAACGTTAAACGGTTTTAATAGCTCCTGTAGTTTATTGTTTACTGCCCAAAAGTCTTTCTCTTCAAAGTATCCCCTGCCAATTCCAGATTGGTTGCTTACTACTATGAGGAGGTATCCGTTGTCTTTCAGTAGTTTTAATCCTTCACCAACGCCCTCAAGCAAAATTACTTTCTCCGGCTCGTGTATGTATCCCGGGTCATGAATAAGGGTATTATCCCTATCTAAAAACGCAGCTTTTTTCATTTTGCGTCGTCCGTGCAGTTTGTTATATCGCTGTCTATCGGGCAGAATCCAGAAAGTGAATTCTCTTCTATTGTAGTGTTTTCCTCTTCGTTCCCTTTAAAAAGGAAATCTTCTATGTTTTTATCCCCTATTACTATGATTTTTTCTGCTTTCTTATTAACTACTAAAACAGGAACTTCCTTTATGTTTAGGCTTTTAAGGAATGAGATGCACTTTTGGGCGTTTAATTTTTCAAGCTTTACACCTTTTTCTTCGGCTTCCTTCATAACTTTTTCGCAGTGGGGACATCCTTCTTTGTAAATTATCGTATAAGTAGCACTAAAGCTTACATTGTTTGTTCCTGCAGGTTTAAGCATAAACATCACGAACAAGACACTGACGAAGGTTAAGAAACCGGTAAGAACAAATCTTCTTTCTATACTCCTTATTAAAGTAAGAACTACAAAGGTTAGAAATACTGTAATGCAGAATATACATATGGTTTTTACCCTGAAGAGTTGGTATCCAACGAAAACACCTTCCGCACTTAAGGCTGTTATAAGTAAGGCATCTATAAGTTTCTGGCACACCTCTTTTTTACAGAGAGATAAAAGAAAAATTGCTAAAAAAACTAAAAGTCCTACTAAAACGATTACTGCGTCGGAAAAGCGAACGCTTTCGGCGACTATCCTGCACCCTTCCGTTGAACAGATGCTTTTGTGGAGTAGGTTGGAAATAAATTCAGCAGACGTAAGGAGTATCCCAAATAGGAGTACTATTTTGAATAGTCTTTCTTTCATAGGTTCCCTCCGGGAATATATATATCCATAAATTTATAAATGTCTGCCTTACAAAGAAAGGGGTTGTTTCTGTTACAATACTTTACTAAAGAAGTGGGGGAAGCTATGACTCCCAAAACCGTTATTGAAAGCATATTTTCCGAAAACGATGAGTTTGTTTCTTCTAAAGGTAAAGATTTCTTTGAAACTCACATTCACGAACAAAAACCTCTGATAACGCTTGTAACCTGTTCTGATGCGAGAGTTCAACCCAGTATTTTTTCAAGCGAGTTGATAAATAACGTTTTTGTCATAAGAAACATAGGAAATCAGATTGAGAACAACGTTGGTTCTGTTGATTACGGCGTTTTTCACCTTAGGACACCAGTTCTTCTCATTTTAGGTCACGTTCATTGTGGGGCGATAAAAACCTTTTTAGAAGGTTATGAAGATGAATCTATGAGTATCAGGCATGAGCTTGACCACTTGTGCATTCCCGTTTCAAGAGTAGAGAGAACAGGAGACTTTGAAAAGGATTGGTTGATGGCTGTAGAAGAAAACGTTCACTGGCAGGTAAGAATTGCCGTTGAAAGGTACGGCGTTTTAATAAAAAGGAACAGGCTTGCCGTTGTTGGGGCTGTTTATGATTTTGCCAACTATTACGGTAAAGGTTATGGAAGAATCTTAATTGTAAATCTGAACGGCGATAAAAATCCTAAGAGAATAAGGAAAAATCCCCTCCTCTCCAACCTGCCTCTTGAAAAGGTTATTCCTTAAATTCCTATCCTTCTAAACTTTGCGTATCTATCTTCTCTAAGCTCTTTGCCGGAGAGTCTCATCAGTTCGTCAAGATGCTTCTTCACGTAAGTTTTAAAGTTCTTAAACGTTGTATCCCAATCCCTGTGTGCACCTTCTAACGGTTCAGGAATGATTTCATCAATTATTCCCAACTCAAGTAAATCCTTAGCCGTTAACTTTAGCGCTTTAGCCGCCTCTTTAACTTTATCCTGCGACTGCCACAAAATAGCGGCGCAACCTTCCGGAGAGATAACAGAGTAAATGGCGTTTTCAAACATTAAAAGCCTGTTAGCAACGCTTATAGCCAAAGCTCCTCCTGAACCGCCTTCTCCTATTACCACGCTTACTACAGGAACTGTTAACTTTGCCATTTCGTAAAGGTTTCTTGCTATGGCTTCCGACTGCCCTTTCTCTTCTGCCTCTATCCCAGGAAAAGCCCCCGGCGTATCAACAAGGGTAATTATCGGTTTCCCAACCTTTTCTGCTAACTTCATAACTCTTAAAGCTTTTCTATAATCTTCAGGAACGGGCATTCCGAAATTTCTTGCTATTTTCTCTTTTGTGTCTCTACCTTTTTCCTGTGCTATCACGCAGACAGGGATTCCCTCAAATTTTGCAAAGCCTGCAATTATTGCTTTTCCATCTCCGCAGTGTCTATCTCCGTGAAGCTCAACGAAATCTTTGAAAGTAGCTCTTATAAAATCAATAGAATGTGGTCTATCTGGATGTCTTGCTATTTGAACCCTATCCCAGGCTTCAAGGTTTTCGTAGAACTCTTTTATTTTCTTCTGAAACTTTTTTTCTATCTCCTCAATAACCGCTGGCTCAAACTTCTCCATAGACTTCAGTTCCTCAATCTTTCTTCTTAATCTATCCACCTGCTTTTCAAATTCAAATAACGCGCTCATCTTTCAACCTCAAGCAACACTTATTCTTTCTCTTGGTAAAATTTTCCCTAATTCGCTAAATACCTGTGTTTCAATAGGTAACGAAAACTCAGGGTGTAGTTGCAATTTTACAAAACAATCTCTTAGTTTCATTTCTAAAACTACCGGTTTTCCGTTTGGGCTGGAAAGCTTTTCCAGCGTTTTCTTCAGTTCTTCAAGGAAGTTGTCCGTAAGCTCCTCATCGGTCAGTTTAAGAACAACCTGGTTGACCTTTTCAAATACTTGTCTATTTAAAGGTTCTACGTTCTTTGCAATTACCGATTTGCTTTCCTCTTCCTCCCTTACGCTTCCTTCAATTACGACTACATTTCCTTCCGTTAAAAGTTCCATTGTTTCTTTAAATACGTTGGGAAATACCAAAACGTTTACCGTTCCATCCATATCTGAGAGTTCAACGTTTGCCCAAAGCTCTCCTCTCTGGGTTCTTCGCGTTTTCACTTCTGTGATAGCTCCAACCAACCTAACTTCCTGGTCGTCTTTCCACTCTTCCTTTTCGGCTGTTGAGTTAAATCCAAACTTTATGAAATCCTTGTATTCAAGGAGAGGATGTCCTGACAGGTAAAAGCCTATGGATTGTCTTTCATACTCAAGTTTTATCCTTTCAGGCCACTCTTCCACTTCAGGAATTTCTTTGTTTACTACAGATACTTCATCTCCAAATAGGCTCATAAGACCTTTGCTTTTGGATTTCTGTATGCTCTGTGCGGCAGACATTGCTTTATCTAACACCTCCAAATTGGCGGCTCTACTGATTCCTGTTGAATCAAAGGCGCCAGCTTTTATTAGCGACTCTATTACCTTTCTGTTTACAACCTTCAGGTCAACCTTTTCGCAGAAATCGTAGATATCTTTAAATGCACCTTCTTTTTCTCTTACCTCTACGATGTGTTGCGCTGCTTTCTCTCCCACTCCCTTTATACCGGCGAGTCCAAACCTTATTCCTTCCCCTTCAATAGAGAACATGGCGTTACTTCTGTTTACATCCGGCGGATATACAGGAATGCCGTTTTCTCTGCAGTCTTTCATTAACTTCACGATTTCATCAGTTTTATCGTAGTCAATAGACATCATTACAGTCATTAACTCTTTTGGATAGTGCGCTTTTAAGTAAGCTGTTACGTAAGCTAAAAATCCGTAAGCTGCAGAGTGAGATTTGTTAAATCCGTATTCGGCGAATTTGGCTATATCGTCAAATAGTTTTTCTATCTTGTCTCTCGGATATCCTCTCTCAACCGCCCTTGTAACAAATATATTCCGCTGTTCTTCCATGATTTCTTTTTTCTTCTTACCCATAGCACGGCGGAGAAGGTCAGCTTCTCCTAACGAGTATCCTGCCAAGATGTTGGCAATCTGCATTATCTGTTCCTGATAGATGAAAAGCCCGTAAGTCTCTTTCAGAACAGGTTCAAGTTCCGGGAATATGTAGTCAACTTCCTCTTCGCCGTGCTTACGTTTTATGTAACTTTCTGCCATTCCGGAGTTTAGGGGACCGGGGCGGTAAAGAGCAACTAAAGCAATTATGTCTTCAAAAACTGACGGCTTGAGGCGTTTCATCAGGTTTCTCATGCCGCGAGATTCAAGCTGGAACACTCCTACGGTGTTTCCTTCCTGAAGCAACTTAAACGTCTTTTCATCATCTAAAGGCAGTTTTGTGGGTTCTATCTTTACTCCATGCCTTTCTTCAATTAGCCTGATGGTTCTATCTATGATGGTTAACGTTTTGAGTCCTAAAAAGTCCATTTTCAGCAGACCTAAAGCTTCAACCTGCCCCATGTCAAACTGAGTAGTAACGTCTCCGTCCTTACTTCTTGCTAACGGAATGAAATTCGTAAGCGTTTCGGGGGCTATAACGACACCGGCTGCGTGAACTCCCGTTTGTCTGGCAAGCCCTTGAAGCCTTTTGGCAATTTCTATCAGTTTCTTTATGGTTTCATCTTTCTCTGTTAGCTCTTTTATTTCCGGTGCTTTCTCTACTGCCTCTTCAACAGACTTTGCGTCGGAAGGTATGAGTTTCGCAAACTTATCAACCTCTTTTGCAGGCATTCCTAAAACTCTTCCGACATCTCTAACAACCATTTTTGTTTTCATGGTGCCAAAGGTGATTATCTGGCACACTTTGTCTTCGCCGTACTTATCTCTAACGTATTGGATTACCCTGTCTCTTCCTTCCTGACAGATGTCAACGTCAATATCTGGCATTGTCACCCTTTCAGGGTTTAAGAACCTTTCAAAAAGCAGGTTAAACCTTATCGGGTCAATATCGGTTATTCCTATGGCGTAGGCGACTAAAGAACCTGCTGCTGAGCCTCTACCTGGTCCTACGGGGATGCCGTTTTTCTTTGCCCAGTTGATGAAATCCCAAACGATAAGGAAGTAACCGGGAAATCCCATGTCGGAGATGATTTTAAGTTCATGTTCTAACCTTTCGTAGTATTTCCTCTTTGTTTCGCCGTCTTTTATCCCCTGCTCTTTAAACCTTCTTTCAAGTCCTTTATGGGCAAGCTCTCTAAGGAAGCTTTCGTACGTGTAGCCTTCAGGAACTGTGTATTTAGGTAGCAGGTAGTCAGAAGACTCAAATGTTGGTAGCGTATCTTCTACTTTTTCGGCTATTTTGAGTGTGTTGTAAACAGCATGTGGAATTTCCGAGAACACTTTTAGCATTTCTTCGGCGTTTTTGAAGTAGAACTCTTTTGTCGGAAACTTCATACGCTTTTCATCTGAGAGTTTCTTTCCGGTTTGAAGGCATAGGAGAACGTCGTGGGCTTCCCAGTCGTCGCGGTTTAAGTAGTGAGCGTCGTTGGTTGCGACTAATTCAATATCTAACTCTTTTGATAGCTGAGTTAGAAACCTGTTTGCTCTTTCCTGGTCTCTCAGCCCGTGGTATTGAACTTCAAGGTAGAAATCATCTCCGAAGAGTTCTTTATACCACTTGGCTGCGTTTTTTGCTTCCTCTTCCTTTCCCTGCAAGTAAAGTAGAGGTATTTCTCCCTGAACGCAGGCAGAGAGGGCTATTAACCCTTCGCTGTGCTTTTCTAAAACCTCTTTATCAATACGTGGTTTATAGTAAAACCCTTCTAAGAAGGCTATGGAAGAAAGTTTCATGAGGTTTTTTAAACCAGTGTCGTTTTTGGCTAAAAGAACCAGGTGGTAACTTCCTTTCTCTCCTTCGTTTCCTTTCTTTTTGTCAAACCTTGAGCCTTTTGCTATGTAAAACTCCTGCCCGATTATCGGTTTAATTCCTTTACTTTTGCAGGTTTTGTAAAGTTCGTATGAGGCGAACATGTTGCCGTGGTCTGTAACTGCTACTGCAGGCATACCGTATTCAATGGCTTTATCTATTAACTCGTTTATTTTGATTGCGCCATCAAGAATTGAGTACTGCGAGTGAAGGTGGAGGTGGACGAAATCGCCTTTGTTTGCCATTTGGGGCTCCTTTAAAGAGAAATTCCTTGATTATAAGGAAAGATACGAAAAATCCCCTCCTCCTGCAAACAACCAAACTACCTGGAAACGTCGGAGAAAGCTGATTAACTGCGATTTAAATTTCTGTGTTCTTGAAAGTTTCCAGGATTTTTTCCATTAAAGAGTAATATTCTTTCAATTTCGGAAGGATTAAATCAACCAGTTCTCTCCTATAAACGTGAGATAGATAATTTCTGCTATCAAGCATTTCAATGGCTGACTCATACTCTTCGTAAGTTAAGTAGTTTAATTGAAAAAGCGTTTTAATAACCCGTTTAGGAGAAACTACGTCTATCCCTTCTTTATCTCTCAAAAACTCTTTTGCTGTTTTCCAGAATAGTTCAAAACACATCTCAAACTTTTGAATCTGTCCACTTTCTATAACATCTCTTATTTCTTGTGGAAAATCTGACAAATTTATTTCTAATGCTTTAGAAAAATCTCTTAATGCCTTCTCAAATTCCTCAAGTTTTCTTACAGCCATCGTATTCCTTCCTTTTTGATAATTTCCTTCATTTCCTCTGGTAACAGGTCAAAGTTCAAAATATCCGCTTCAAAAGGAACTATACTTTCTTCAAGTTTATCTTCTAACTGCCACCTGAACTTTCTAAATTCTTTTTCAGAAAGACCGGAAACAGCTATATCTACATCCGAATGGCGTTTAAAATCCCCCCTCGCTCTTGACCCAAATAGATAAACTTTGCAGCGTTTCCCTTTTAAGAGAGAAATAACCATTTCTTTGAACTTTTCAAGAAATTCTTCTTCTTTCTTATAGTCTATCTGTTTGTTAACTTTTAATACCAACGAATACCTCTTAGATAAGTTCGGTGAAACAATAAAATAAATGATATAAAAATCCCCCCGAGACTTTCCAACCAACCCAACTTACCATTACTAATATTAATCCCTGAATTTTGATTCACTCTTCTTTATATAACTTTTTGCGGATTGTTCTTAACAAATTCTTAACAAAACTGGTTCGGTAAAGTGGTAAATTTATTCTGTAAAATTCCTCTACCAAAGCTTGCGGAGTACGGTTGTGAAAAAGTCAAAATTGGTTGACTGGACCTTTGGAAAAGTAGCCTTTGTATCGGCTTTACTGCTTCTATTAATTCTGTTTGCCCTATTTGTCGTTCTTTATAAAGAATCCTCTCTGTCTATTCACACTTTTGGTGTCTGGAAGTTCATTACCTCAAAAGTATGGAATCCTCCAGCTGAAAAATTTGGTGGTGCGCCTGCTATCTTTGGAACGATAGTAAGTACCATAATCTCAATATTCATCGCCGTTCCTGTTGCCATAGGGATAGCGATATTCCTTACAGAGATTGCTCCTCCTTTCCTTAGAACCCCTGTTGGCGTTGCAATAGAACTTTTGGCGGCTATCCCCTCCATTATTTATGGTATGTGGGGACTTTTCTACTTTGCTCCTTTTATGAGAGATAAACTGCAACCAGTCATTCATGCAACTTTAGCTAAACTCCCTGTTATAGGGGAGTGGTTTTCCGGTTATACTCCTGGTATAGGACTTTTAACAGCTTCTATCGTTCTTTCAATAATGATTCTTCCCTTTACTGCCGCCATTTCAAGAGATTCTTTTAAAATGGTACCTGATATCCTGAAGGAGTCAGCTTACGCTTTAGGAGCAACCAAGTGGGATGTAATGAAAGACGTTGTTATACCTTATGCAAAGCTTGGTGTTATTGGCGGAATTATTCTTTCTTTGGGAAGGGCTTTAGGTGAAACTATGGCTGTTACCTTTGTTATGGGTAACCAGCCTGTAATCCCCCACTCCCTTCTTGAGCCTGCAACTTCAATTACCGTTACTCTTGCCAACGAATTTACAGAAGCAGATACAGACCTTTACCTTTCAAGCCTCTTCTACCTTGCTTTAATCCTTTTTGTTATGAGTTTTATTGTAATAGTTGTTGGGAAGTTTTTCTTCTTGAAGAAAGTAGAGAGGTAACGTTGTGGATGCTTTTAAAAGGAGAAAATTAGCTAATGCGGTAGTTCTGTTTCTTTCAACGGCAGCGGCACTTTTTGGAATAATGTGGCTATTCTGGATATTAGGAACTCTCCTTTATAAAGGGCTTTCTACTTTATCTTTAGAAGTTTTCATAGGTAATCCACCAGCTCCCGGCGATAATACCGGGGGACTCAAGCACGCCATAGTGGGGCAGACGCTAATTGTCCTTACTGCTACTGTAATAGGAATTCCGCTTGGTATATTGGCAGGTACTTACCTTTCTGAGTACGGTAAAGGTAGTAAGTTGGCGAATTTTATAAGAGACATGTCTGATGTGATGATGAGCGTTCCTTCCATAGTTGTAGGAACGTTTATATATGCCATTTTAGTTAAACCGGTAGGACACTTTATGGGATTTGCCGGTGCTTTATCTCTTGCCATTATGATGATTCCCATAATACTGAGGACTACTGACGATATGCTTCGTATGGTTCCACCAGAACTAAGAGAAGCAGCTTACGCTCTTGGGGCTACAAAATTCAAAGTTATAAAGGATGTTGTTTACCGCTCAGCGATAACTGGTATTTTAACCGGGGTTATTCTTGCTGTGGCGAGAATTGGTGGCGAAACAGCACCTCTCCTCTTTACATCCTTTAACAATAACTTTTTTACTCTTGATATGACCCAGCCGATGGCATCCCTTACGGTTACGATGTATGATTATGCCATGAGCCCTTACGAATACTGGCAAAAATTAGCGTGGGCAGCAGCTATAATTCTTACGTTTGGCGTTTTGGGTGCAAATATATTGGGTAGAGTTATAGCTCACTGGAAGTTTAAAAAGTAAGGAGGAATAATGGCTTACGTTATAGAGCACGGTTTAACTCCAAAGATAACCGTTGAAAATCTTAACTTTTACTACGGCGATAAGCACGTTTTGAAAAATATCTCTTTTAAGATACCTGAAAATAAGATAACAGCGCTTATAGGACCATCCGGTTGCGGTAAGACCACGCTGTTGAGATGCTTTAACCGTATGCACGACCTTTATCCCGGTAATAGATATGAGGGAAAGATAATCCTTGATGGGGAAAATATCTTAGAACCAGATTACGACCTTATAAAGTTGAGAACCCGTGTAGGAATGGTGTTTCAAAAACCGACTGCTTTCCCTATGTCTATTTTTGATAACGTTGCTTACGGATTGAGACTTAAGGGGATAAAGAACAAGAGTGAACTTGAAGATAGAGTAGAAAAAGCTTTGAAAGATGCAGCTTTGTGGGATGAAGTAAAAGATAGACTTAAAGACCCAGCTTCAGGACTTTCCGGAGGACAGCAGCAGAGGCTCTGTATAGCGAGAGCAATTGCTGTTGAACCGGAAGTTTTACTTTTTGATGAACCTACATCGGCTCTTGACCCCATTTCCACTGCGAAGATAGAGGAGTTGGTTGTTAGCTTTAGGGGTAGGTTAACTATTGTGATTGTGACCCATAATATGCAGCAGGCTGCGCGAGTTTCAGACTTTACCGCTTTCATGTACTTAGGAGAGCTAATAGAATTTAATAAAACAGAAGAGATGTTTATCAAGCCGAAAGAAAAGTTAACTGAGGATTACATTACAGGAAGGTTTGGTTAATAAAAGGATTGGAGAAAGTCTAAGGAAAGTAGCTCTATTTTCTTCCCCATATAAATAATTCCCTATATTTTGCTTCTTGAATCCATTTGATATACTCATTTGCGAACTTTCTGTTTACACTATCTTTACAAATTATTTACATTTTGTTTACAATTTGGTAGTATAGTTGAAAGTAACCAACAGCGGAGAGGAAATATGCTCTACGATTTTATAGTCTTTATAGTTGTCATTACGCTTGCTGCTCTTCTTATATGGCTTATGTCCGTCGCAATAGCGCCGAGGAATCCCCATCCTGTAAAGGACGATACCTACGAGTGTGGGTTACCTGCTCCTGAGCCGATTATCTCCAGTGTTAACTTTCAGTATTACTTTTACGCAATAATATTCATAGCTATGGATATAGCAGGTGTATTCTTCGTTCTTTACGTTATAGGTAATAGTAATCCTGCTTACGGTTGGTTCTTCGTTCTGTTCGCCTTCCTTTTAATGATTCCCCTTTCCTACGTAATGCTTGGAGGAAAAAGAGAATGATTCTGAAATTTTTTGACTGGAGCAGGTCAAATTCGCCGTGGGGCGTTCACTTTTGTAGTGGTTGCTGTTCGTTGGAAGTTTTAGCTCTTATGTCCCCACGCTTTGACTGGGAAAGGTACGGTTTTATGATGGTGCCGAGTCCAAGACAGGCAGATTTCATCATAGTTACGGGTCTCGTTTCAAGGAAAGTTCTTCCTGTTCTATTAAGGGTTTATCAGCAGATGCCTGAACCGAGATACGTTTTCGGTATGGGTGCGTGTGCAGGAGGTGGCGGTCCGTACTGGGATTCCGATTTCGTTGCAGTTGACGTTTCTCAGTACATCCCTTTTGACGTTTTCGTTCCCGGATGCCCACCTAATCCAGAAGCTACGCTGGAAGGTCTTTTAAGGCTTAAGGAGATAATAAAGAGAGATAAGGTAAACGCTGCTGCTAAATATCCTAACAGAATGGAAGAGTTAAACTACTAAGGGAGAGCAGATGTTGGAAGAGATAAAGGAGATTGTTGAGAAAGAGTTTGGGCTTGAAGGTAAGAGTTTTGATACGAACGTTCTATTGATAAGATGTGAAAGGGACAAACTAAAGAATTTGATGAAGCTCTTGAAGGAAAAAGGTTTTAACTACCCTCATACAGTTTCCGTTGTGGATTATACACCGAAGGAAGAGGGCTTTGAGGTTAATTACGTTCTTGAAGATATTGTAGCTAAAAAGATGGTTATTGTAAGAGTTAAACTTGATGAAAATGACCTTTCCATACCTACCGTTAGCGATATTTTTCCGGCTCTTCAGCCTCATGAGAGAGAATGTTGGGAAATGTTTGGCGTTAACTTTGTTGGTAATCCAAGACTTGAGGTAATGCTTTTACCTGAATGGGCTGAAGGTTGGTTTCCTCTTAGGAAATCTTACGACTTTGAGAAACACAGAAAGCCTTCTAAGGAGAAGAAGTAATGAGCAGTATTGAGAACGCAGGATACTCCTTTACGATAGAGAGCAAGAAAGAAGTTAACGGTAAAGATTTAGGGCTTTTGAAAGAGAAGATACTGCAGCTTAACTGGGGTGTTCAGCATCCGGCTTCCGGTCCTATGAGGCTAAAGGTATGGATTGATGGAGATGTAGTTGTAAAAGTTGACCCTGATATCGGTTACGTTTTGAGGCTTTTAGAAAAGCTTGTTGAGTATAGAACCTGGATTAACGCAATTGTAAACGTGGAAAGAGCCTGCTTTATGGACGATTTTGGCACGATGGTTGGTTATTCTATTGCTGCGGAAAAGATAGCAGGAGTTGAAGTTCCAAAAAAAGCAGATTACGTAAGGGTTATTCTTGCAGAAGGTGGAAGGATAGTTAGTCATCTTATAGGTCTCGGAAGTTTCGTTGGCGTTTTAGGTGTTCATACTCCTATGCAGTGGGCTTTAATCGCAAGAGAAAAATTCTTGGATGCCTTTGAGGTTTATTCTGGTCAAAGGATTGCTACTTCTTCAATAGTTCCTGGCGGAGTGAGGTATGAACCTACGGGTAAATTCGTAGAGAAAATGATAGAGGCAATAGACTTTTTAGAGAAGGAATTTGTTCCAAGATATGAGGAAGTATTTATAGATAACCCTACGTTAAAAATTAGAAGTGTTGATGTTGGAACGGTGACGAAGGAGAAAGCAATTGAGTTAGGAATGGCAGGACCTCCTTTGAGGGCTTCCGGCGTTGAATCGGATATAAGGAAAGACTACCCTTACGCAGCTTATGGGGAATTAGACTTTAAAGTTATTACCAGAACGGAAGGAGATTGTTACGCAAGATACTTAGTAATCTGGGAAGAGATAAAAGAGTCTGCAAGAATTATCAGACAGGCGATAGAGGGACTGCCAGAAGGTGATTACAGGGTAAAGTTTCCTGTGAAGCTACCTCCCGGTGAGGCTTACGTTAACGTTGAGTGGGCGAGAGGGTGTTTTGGTTTTCACCTGATTAGTGATGGTGGTACAGGTCCTTACAGGTTGAAGATGAGGTCGCCGTCTTTTGCAAACCTCTGGGCTTTACCTGAAATAATGAAAGGCGTTAAGCTGGCGGATGTTCCTGTAATTTTTGCCTCCCTTTACATGTGCCACGGTGATATAGACAGGTAGGAGGAACTATGGAAGCGTGGATAAAAGCGATTTTCTTTCCGGGATTTTTCTTTCTGTTGGTTGTGTTTTTGATGATTTTTTACCTTGAGAGAAAGGTATTGGCTGATATTCATTTGAGGGTAGGTCCTTATTACGTTGGTAAGTGGGGACTTTTACAGACGACAGCAGACGTTTTTAAGCTGTTTCAGAAAGAGTTCATAATTCAGAGGCGTGCGAATAAGCTGCTGTTTTCTCTTATACCTTTTGTTGCTTTTGTAATGGTTGCAATTCTTATAGCTTTTATTCCGTTTTCTGAACACGTTTACATAGTTAGTACCAGTTTTGACCTGTTGGTTTCTCTTGCAATAGTAACGAGTATGCCTCCCATATTCTTCTATGCAGGCTGGGCTTCAAAGAGTAAGTATTCATTTATTGGCGGTTTGAGAGTGGTAAACCAGATGATTTCCGGTGAGATTCCTCTCTGGCTTTCTGCCCTTGCAGCAGCGCTTCTTCACGGAACGCTAAATCACGTTCGCATAGTTGAGGGAACCTCTTTCCTGACGTTCTTAGCTCTGATTCCTGCCCTTTTGATTTTTATAACGGCAACGCTTGTTGTTACCGATAGACCGCCGTTTGATATACCAGAAGCTGAACAGGAAATCGTTTACGGTTTTATGACAGAATTTGGTGGATTTAACTACGCTATACTTTCTGTTGCAAAGCTCATAGAACTTTTTGCCCTGTTCGCTCTTGCTACGGTTCTCTTCTTAGGTGGTTTTAAAGGTCCTGTTTTGCCTGGTATTGTGTGGTTTTTCCTGAAGATAGCTGTTCTCTACCTTTTCACTTTCGCTTTGAGGGCGTCCACGCCTCGTATAAAGATGGACCAGCTTCTCAAGTTTTGCTGGAAAGCGTTGACGCCGTTAGCGTTGCTTAACCTTGCTTTTGTAATCGTTTTAAAGATGTTCCTTTTTTAAAGGAGTTTGAAGATGAAGGATGAAATGAGAGAGCTTTCTATGATGCCTGTAAGGGCTTTACAGAAGGTTGTAAGGGTTTCCAAAGCGCTGTTTCGCGAAAAGGCGACGGAAATCTGGTGGGATAAGGGTATAAAGAGGGAACTTCATTATAGGGGTAAGCACGTAATAAAGGCAGAACTCTGTATAGGTTGCTCTCTCTGTGCGAGGTCGTGTCCTGTTAACTGTATAGAGATGGTTCCTACCGGGGTAAAAAAGCCAAGAGCTGTTCCAAAGGTAAGGGCGAGTGAGTGTATCTTCTGCGGTTTGTGTGAAGATGCCTGTCCGACAAAACCTCAGAAAGCTATTCAACTTACAGATAACTACAGCATGTTGGTTGAACCGGGAACGTGGGACAGGTTGACAGGCTACGTGTTTGAACCGGAAAACCTTGAGGCTGCCATAGAAAAGGCGAAGAAGATGGAAGAACTGATAGAGAAGAAAAAGCAGGAAGCGCTGAAGAAGAAACAACAGCAGGAGAAGAAAGATGAGCGGTAACGTTTATTTCTGGATTATATACGCTGTGATAATAGCTTCAGCTATTGTTGCTCTTGAAGCGTCGTCTCTGTTGTGGGCAGCTATCTCTTTTGTCATTCTCCTTTCTGAGATAGCAATTGTTTACTTTGGTTTGGGTATGCCTATACTGGGCGGCGTTCAGCTTGCCATATATGCCGGTGGTGTAACGATACTGGTTCTCTTTGCCATAATGATGGTAGGTGAAAGTTATAGAAAACCGCCGGGTAAAGCTGTTACTGCGATAGTTCTGAGTTTGCTTCTGGTGATTTTAGGAACGGGTCTTTCCTTCTTCAGCGCCATAGATACTTTTCCTTACAAAGTCTACTCTACGGAGTTTTTAGGAACGGTGTTTGTTAAGAACTACTCTTTCTTCGCAATTATTTTGGGCTTTATAGTTTCGGCAATTCTCTACCTTGCCAACGCGATTATTACGAAGAAGCGGGAGGCTAAGTAAAATGCTTTTAACTGCGGACGTTCACTACTACCTGTTTCTGTCTTTCTCTCTGTTTGCCGTTGGTGTTTACGGTTTGCTTTCCCGTAAGTCTGTGATAAGGATGCTCTTTTCCATAGAGATGATTATCAACGCTGCAAATATTAACTTCGTTGTCTTTTCGGCTCAGAGAAACGTGGATGGAGAGATATTTACCTTCTTTACCATAGGTCTTGCTGCTCTTGAGGCTGCTGTTGGTCTTGCGATAGTAATCGTTTTCTACAAGCGGTTTGGTGAGGTTATCCCATCCAAAATAAGAAATTTGAGGTGGTAGGATGGTAGAGCTTGCGTATCTGAACATTGCAATCTTTTTTGCTGGAAGTATTCTGGCGTTTTTGATTGGTAAGTTTACAGAAAGGTGGAATTCTTTCTGGGTTGCGGCGATAACCGGTTTAGCTGGTTTCCTCATTTCTGCTTACATAGCCGTTAATATGGGAGAACGTCCGATAGTTCACCAGTTTGAATGGTTCAGGTTCGGACACTTCTCTGTGCCGTTCGGGATTTTCGTTGACCACCTTTCCATCGTTATGGCGCTTATAGCTACCGGTATTGGATTCTTGGATATCGTGTTTTCTAAGGGCTATATGGAAGAGGATAAGTCTCCTCACAGGTATTACTTTGAAAAGCTGTTCTTTATAGGTTCTATGGTTGGACTCGTTTTTGTCAGTAACTTAGTGGGGCTTTACATATTCTGGGAAGGCGTTGGGCTTTGTTCTTATCTCCTCATCGGTTATTGGTACTGGAAGAAGAGCGCAGCCGAGGCTGCTTTGAAAGCGTTCGTTATGACGAGATTCGGTGACGTTTTTATGCTTGCCGGTATCTTAGTAGCCTGGGTGTTTTTGGGAACTATTAGTTTTCAGGACTTGAACGCCCTTGCTGCGATAGGTGCTTTTAGCGTTAAGTTGGGATTGATAATAAGCGTTCTGATATTTATAGGTGCAATAGGTAAGTCTGCTCAATTTCCGCTCTTTCCGTGGCTTTTAGACGCCATGGAAGGTCCTACAACGGTTTCTGCTCTCATTCACGCTGCTACAATGGTTAACGCTGGCGTTTACTTAGTTGCGAGAATGTTTCCGTTCTTTGATTACTCTCACGCTCTCATCGTCGTTGCTTTTGTCGGTGCGATATCTGCGTTTATAGCGGCTACCGGTGCAATGGCTCATACGGAAATTAAGAAAATACTGGCTTTTTCTACTATGGAACACCTTGCCTTGATGTTTGTCGGACTTGGTGTTGGCTCGGTGGCTGCGGGGATTTTTCACCTGATGAACCATGCGATATTTAAGGCACTGCTCTTTTTGGCTGCAGGTGCTGTTATACATATGACGCACCACACGAAAGATGCCTTTAAGTTAGGCGGATTGAAAAGGTATATGCCTCAGACGGCTATGCTGTTTTTGGTGGGAATTCTTGCTCTTTCCGGAATTCCGCCGTTTAACGGCTTTTTCAGTAAGGACTGGATTTTAGGTGAGGCTTTTCATTCAAATCCTGTTGTCTTTGCGCTTGCATTCAGCGCAGCAGTTCTGTGTATTTTCTACGGCTTCAGATTGTGGTTTGTGGTGTTTACAGGTGAGCCTTCAGAGTATTCTAAAAAAGCGAGAGAAGCTTATCCAGTGATGCTTGTTCCTCTTTACATTTTAGCTGCTATGACGCTTATAACGGCTTTCTTTAAGGAAAAGATTGTTCACTTCCTGTTTGGTGAAGTTCACGAGCCTTTTTCTGCTGCTCTCCTTACAGTAACGCTGACTGTTATGGCTTTGCTATTCCTGTTAGCTTATGCCATTTACTATAAGAGGGTTATCAGCACCAAAAAGTTGATAGAGCACCCTATTGGAGAGGCTGTTAACGTCTTTTTATATAGAGGCTGGCTCGTTGATGATGCGATAAAGTGGACCTGCAGGAATATCTTTTACGGTTCAATGGCAAAGGCTATTGAATGGGTAGATACTAACGTTGTTGACGGTGCTGTTAATGGCGTTGCTAAAGTGTCTTTGAAGTGCTGGGATAGATGTAGAAAAATCCAGACCGGCGACCTCATCAACTACCTTACTTACTTTGTTGCCGGGGTTATTGCACTCATAGTTATTATTACCTACTTGTAGGAGGCGTGAATGATTCTTTTGAGTATGATACTTATCCCTGTGATACTTGCGCCTTTTGCCTGGTTGGGAGAGAAGTTAAACAGGGATTTTCCGAAGTTCCTGTCGTTGGGAGTGGGAGTATTCTTAGCTCTTTCAACTGCCTACCTGATAGTGAAGTATCCGGGAAATGACTTTGCTTTTGGGGAGTTCTACCACATATATCCACCTTTTGATTTCAATCTGCACCTTGCCGTTGACGGTATATCTCTGGTGCTGTTAGCTATAGTGGCGTTCCTTTCAATTACGGTTACTCTTTCTTCCTGGAACGTTGAGAGACCTGGCGCTTATTTCTTTTTGGTTCTTGCGTTTTTAGGTCCTATGGTTGGCGTTTTCACCTCTCTGAATTTGCTGTGGTTCTTTATCTTCTGGGAATTCACTCTGGTTCCGATGTTCTTCCATATCGGTATTTGGGGTGCTGAGAATAGAATTTACGCAGCCATGAAGTTCTTTATCTATACGCACCTTGCGAGCGTTTTCCTGCTTTTAGGAATAATTGTTCTTTATTTGAACGCTCATACGTTTGACTTTTTGAAACTTTTAGAAGCAGGTGTTGACCCTAACGTTGCGAAGTTGGTGTGGATTTTGATGTTTATAGGTTTTGCCGTAAAGATGCCTGTAGTTCCGTTCCATACGTGGCTTCCTGACGCGCACGTTCAGGCGCCTTCACCTATTTCTGTTTTCCTTGCAGGATTGCTTCTTAAAATGGGTGCTTACGGTTTGTTGAGGTGGGAAATATTCCTTTTCCCTCATACGAGTAAGTTTTTTGCACCGTTAATGGCTTTTATAGCCGTTCTGACGATTTTCTACGCGGGATTCAGGGCTTTGGCGGAGGACCACATAAAGAGGATGGTTGCGTATTCCAGTATTAACCATATGGGCTTTGTTTTACTTGGACTTTCAGCCATTACGGCTGCAGGGATTTCGGCTGCTATTTATGAGATGGTGGGACACGCTTTGATTATTTCTCTGCTGTTTATGATTGCCGGTTACGTTCATCACAAGACGCACACCTGGTATATATCTGAGATGGGCGGAATAATGAAAAAAATCCCCGCCCTCATGACCATGTTCGTTATAGGCGTTTTGGCTGCTGTGGGGCTTCCTGGAACTGCCGGCTTTGTCGGTGAGCTTTCCGTTATGCTTGCAGCGTTTGATTATTACGGTTGGGTGATGATTATCGTGCCTCTTGCAAGTGCGCTTGGGGCGGGATTTTTCATGTGGATGCTCCAGCGTGCCGTTTTCGGTCCTCTGAGAGAGGGGTTTGAAAATATGAAGTCTTTGAAAGAACTGCCGTTCATAGAGAACCTGTCTTTAGCGCTATACATAGCTGCCTTTATCTTTGTTGGCGTTGTTCCATCGGTCGTTTTTAATCTTTACAACCCTGTTGTAGATGCTTTTGCTCAACTTTTTAGGTAAGGGGGTAACAGGTGAACGTTAACTTTTTAGCTGCGGTGATGATACTGGCGCTTACCGGTGCCTTTCTGCCCGTGATAAATAGAGTTTTTAGAGTAACAGGACTGCCCGGCGTTGCGATTTCCAGTGTGGGGTATGTGCTGGGGATTTTCTTGGTTATTCTCTCAAACTCTGGCGAGAAAATACTCAACAACTTTTTCGTTACCGATGAAGTTACACGTTTAATAGGCATTCTGATTCTTGTAGCTTCCTGGATGCTCATGTTCGTTCTATACTGGATTTTAGAAAAGGATAAGTTTGTAAATGAAATTATCGGCGCTCTTTTAATATCTACTGCCGGTGCGTTGCTACTCATTTCATCTACGAACTTCGTTTCCCTCATAATATCAATGGAACTTATGACTATGCCTACCTACCTGATGGTTCTCTTTGCCTTTGATGATAAAGCGATAGAAGCCGGTATTAAATACTTTTTCAACGGCGCTTTGGCTATAGGAATGCTTCTTTTCGGCGTTTCTCTTCTTTACGCCATGACGGGAAGCTTTGAGTTTTCGGTTTTAGCTCAGAAGCTCTTTAAAGACCCTCTGGTGTTGCTTGCAGCCGTTTTCATACTTGCAGGTTTCGGCTTTAAGATTACTGCTTTTCCTTTCCACTTCTGGGGACCGGACGTTTACGATGGAACGTGTCCCGGGATTGCTGCTCTTTTAACGGGAATTTCAAAGAGTGCTGCTTTCATAGCTCTTATGAGGGTAATTTTTGAATCTTTCCCGCTTTTCGGAGAGGGCGGTATATCACACCAGCTGACCTTGATTCTTGCCATTATTGCTGCTGTTACCATGACTGTAGGTAATCTGCTTGCCCTTGTTCAAAAAAGGGTTTCAAGAATATTAGCCTACTCTTCTGTGGCTCATGCCGGTTATACTTTAGTTGCCTTTGCAGCTCTCTCAACGCCTTTAAGCGTAACCGGTATCATTTACCATTCTGTTGCTTACGTATTTATGAAAACGGCTGCCTTTTTATGTTTCGCCGTTTTTCTCTTTGTCTGGGGTGCAAGGACGATGGACGACTACAAAGGACTTGGCAGGAGAGAACCTATATTGGCTGCTCTCTTTTTGATATTCCTCCTGTCGCTTGCGGGCGTTCCGCCTATGGCAGGTTTCATCAGTAAGGTTTTCGTTTTTACTGCAGCTGTTAAAGCCGGAATGCTGTGGCTTGCTCTTGTTGGATTACTTAACAGCGCCTTTTCCGTTGCTTACTATATATGGATTGCGAAGCAGATGTATTTAGAAGAACCGACCATTGAAAAGCCGAACAACGTCAGAGCTGATAAGAATCTGGTTCTAATTCCTTTAGGTGTTATGGCTGTTATGCTGATTATCTTGGGTATATGGATTAATCCGGTTCTCAACGCAGCTGGACAGTTCGTTTCCGGGTTATAGAAAGTAGAAAGGGCAGGATTACGTTCCTGCCCTAATGGATTAATTGGCGCAGGCTATACACTCTTCCTTCTTATTTATTTCAGATTCGCTATCTTTCTGTATTGTTCTCACGTAGTAGATGGTTTTTATTCCTCTTTCCCATGCGAGTAGAACCGTTTCGTAAATGTCTTTAGCTTTAATTCCTAAGTTGAGGTTGAAAAGCAGTTCCATAGAGATACCGCTATCTATCCATTTCTGGATTGCCGCTATTATTTCAACGACTTCTCTCTGGTCCATATATTTGCTTTCTCTGTAAAACCAGAACCGTTCTTTTATAAACGGTGGACAGATAGGAACAGCTTGTTTCTGATTTTTGTCTATGTAAAACTTTGAAAACGGCGGTAGGACGCCTGGCGTTGCTCCCTGAAGGAGTCCAGAACTTGTGTTCGGAGCTATGGCGAATAGCTGTCCGTTCCTTATTCCGTAGTTTTTCAGCTTGTTCAGAACTTCTTTCCAGCGTTCTTTTAGTTTCGTTTTCGTTAACAGGTATTCTTCGTCTTTGCCAAAGACTATTCCTCTACTCCAGTCAGAACCTTCAAATGCGGGAAATTTACCTCTTTCTTTTGCTAAATTAGCGCTTTCATCTATTCCGTAAAAGGCGATTTTTTCGTAGAGTTCTTCTATTATCGGTATTGATTGTCTGCCGTAGGGGATTTCTCTCTTTGCAAGGTAGTCTGCAAGTCCTAACGTTCCTATTCCTATCGTTCTGTATCTATCGTTGTGAAGTTTGCTTTCAAGTATCGGGGGACTTGTCAGTTCTATGGTGTTGTCCAGGATTCTTACTGCCGTCCTGACGGCATCTTCAAGCTCAAGGTCATCTTCAATGTTTGCAAGGTTAATTGAGAGCAGGTTGCAGGTGTGGACAAGCCCGGGCTCTTTGATTTCGGAAACGATTTTTCCGTTCTCAAGTTTTGAAGAGAAGCCTTTTGAAGGTTTAAAGTTTGAGAAACTTTCCATACAAAGGTTGCCGTTTCCTATGTATCCATCGTGTTTTAACGGATTGAGTCTGTTGGCTGTGTCTTTGAAAAAGATGTATGGAAGCCCCGTTGCAACCTGGGTTTTCAGTATCTCTTTTAGAAGTTCTTTTGCCTTTACAACCTTCTTTAGTTTTAACGTTTCCTGTTCTCTTTCTATATGAGTGTAGGCTTTTTCAAACTCTTTTCCCCACAATTCATAAAGCTTGTAGCCAAATTTCCTTTCAACTTCGTAGGGGTCAACTAACAGCCAGTTTCCATTCTCTTTTACTCTTTCCATAAAAAGGTCTGGAATGACGACTTGGGGGAAGATGTCAAAAGCCTTCCTTCTTAAGTCTCCGTTCTCCGTTTTCAGTTCCAGGAAGTCAAAGATATCTAAATGCCAGACGTCCAGGGCTACGGTGACAGCGCCTGCTCTTTTCCCTTCCTGGTTTACTGCTACGGCGACGTCGTTGAGGATTTTCACCCATGGAACAACGCCGCCGCTGGCGCCGAAAACCTTTTTAATCCATGAACCCTGTGCCCTTATCCTTGAGAGGTTAACGCCAACGCCGCCTGCCCTTTTTGATATCTGTGCTACCTGGTTTGCTGTGTACATTATGGAGTCAAGGTTGTCGTCCATTGCGGTTATAAAGCAGGAAGAGAGGTTCCCGTTTGGTCTTCGCAGGTTTATGAGTATGGGCGTTGCGAGGGAAAGTTTTTTGCCGGCTATCATGTCGTAGAACTTTTTTACTATTCTCATACGTTTTTCTTTCGGTTCATCTTTTGCGAGCATGAGGGAGATGCTCATATACATTTCCTGGGGCAGTTCTATGGGGAAGTCTTCGTAAACGCACAGGTATCGCTTTGCTAAAAGGTTTGCGCCTGCGTAATCGTAGAGAAAATCGTATTTCAGCTTCAGGTAGTCGCCTGCTTCTTTTATTTCTTCTTCTGTATAGCTTTCAAGGATTTCTGGAGTGTATAGTCCTAACTCTGTCAGGTTTTTTACTACTTTTAAGTATTCTTCACCGCCGCCGACGTAAGCTAACTTGTTCGTTCCTCTCCTGATGGAGATTTCTTTGTAAAGGTTAAAAATGAAGAGTCTGCCTGCTAATATTCGCCAGTCCGGTTCTTGAGGCGTTGTCAGGTTGAGGGCTGTATTTATTACCGCTTCGTGAATCTGCCTTGTAGTAATGCCGTCAAAAAAGTGGAGTTTCAGTTTTGATTCAAGTTTTAGCGTGTTTATGTCCAGCCCTTCTGCCGCCCAGTTTATTACCTTCCTTATTTTTTCTATGTTTAAGGGTTCTTTTACGCCTTTTCTTTTAACGACTTTTATCTGCGTCATGGTTTCTCCTGAAAGGTTTGTAGTTCGTATTTTACATCAAGATAAGATGATTGATTTTAATATTAGAATAATTAACTGACATCTTTGAAGATATATTCCACGTTTGTTGAACTTTCCTGTAGCGTGTAGTCGGAAAGGTAAGGGAAGAGTTCTTTTACGCCTTTGTTTATTTTGATTACCACGCGCTTTCTTGCCACTCTTTCTGCTTCTTTAAGGGTTTCAGGAGAAACGAAGTCTTTTACGGCAACCTCTCTAAAGGGTGACATAACGTCGCAGTGCCACTTTGGTTTTATGAACATAGGTGAAAAGTAAACGATATCGTAAGATTTATCGGGCTGTGCTTTTAAGAATTCGGCGTTATCGGCGCAAACTGGTTTTATTCTTTTGAAGGCATCTTCAGCGATTTTCAGTTTTCCTCCAGGTTTATACCTTTCCAATCCTCTTTTCACTATTTCAAAAATCACGGGGTCTTTTTCAACACCGGTGACCGGCTGTTTAGAAACAAATGCTGATAAAAGGGCATCCTGTGCAAGTCCCAAGTTGCAGTCTAATACGGTATCTCCTCTTTTCAGGTTCATCGCCTTTATCATTGCCTCGTTCCCAGTTGCTATATAGTTGAGGAGGCGAATTTTGAATAATCCCGGATGGAAAAAGAGTTTTTGCCCTTTAAGCGTATGTAAGGTTAGGCTTAAATCTCTGTTTACTACTAAAACGTTCCTGTTGTAGCGTTTTTTTATCTGGTTAATTGTGTTGTGTCTTCTGTGAATGTGGACTGTATTGAACTTTTTGGCTAATTTTTCTGCATCTTCTATCATTTCGGGAGTTGGTTTTTTGTCGGTTGTTATTACCACTTCCATTTTTTCTTTCCTTTAGTTAGAATTTTTGATATAAGTCTAATATTACGTAAACAATAATTAGTGAGGGGTAATGAAATTTTCTAACTTCCTTGCCAAAGATGCAAGAGAAGTTAAAGATATTCTTTTGCAGTGTAAACCTTCTTCTCCAGACCTTATCTTGTTCTTTTGTGCTTGCTGTCAGGAAGAGATTGAAAAAGTTGTAGATGTTGCTGCCGCTGTTTTACCTGATGTAGAGAGGGTTGGAGTTAGTGCTGCTTCTGTGATAAAGGATGGAGAAGTTTTTGATTCTGGAATTGTCGTTTGTTGCGTTAAAGGGAACGTTAAGGTTGTTTCTTCTGATTTTGTTGATGAATTGGAGAGAGGGAGGTTTTTGGGGAAGTCTCTGGCAGGAAGTGATGATGGTTTTATCGTTTTGCTTTCTGATGGAACGGAGACTAAGGGAGAAAGTTTGATAGAGGGATTGAGGGAGTATCTCCGAATTCCTCTGGTGGGAGGGAAAGCGTCTAACTCAGATTTTGGAGATGTTACGTTAGTTTTTCATAACGAAAAGCTGATGGATAGAGGGGCTATAGCTGTTTATTTTGAAGAGAAAAGTTTTGTTTCTGACTACGTTTTTGATTGGGTGGAGGTCGGGAGGAGATTTCTTGTAACTAAAGCAGATGGTAACAGGGTTTATACGATTAATCATTTTCCGGCAGTTGAATTTTATAGGCATTATTTGGGAGATGTTGTTGCCAATGGTTTGCCTGGTTCCGGTATTGAGTATCCTCTGGTGTTTGAAGTTAACGGCAGGAAAGTTGCGAGAACGTGTGTAAAGAAACTTGAAGATGGTTCTTTACTGTTTGCAGGAGAAGTTCCTTCGGGTGTTTACGTTCGTTTGGGATGTGGGAGTTTAAGAGATGGATGCAGAACTTTGAGCCGATTGAAATCGGTTTTTGCTGATTGTGAAAGCCATTTGGTCTTCTCCTGTTTCGCTCGTAGGAAATTTTTAGGTGAAGAAGTGGAAAAGGAGTTGCAGGTTTTGGGTGGGAGAGGGGGAGGATTTTTTACTTTTGGGGAATATTATGATGATTGTGTTTTGAATGAGAGTTTAGTGGTTTTGGGTACAGGGGTAGAGGGGAAAAGGTTAAGTAAGGTAGAGGAAAAGTGCACTAATAAAGAATCGTCTCTTTATGCAATCTCACATTTTCTTAATCAAACAACTAAAGAGTACGAGCTAATAACTGAAGCTGTTGATAACAATGATTTTGGGGTTATGGTTCTTTTGCCTATTGGCGGTAGTAGGAAGTGTATTTTCGCTTCAAAGAGTTTGGAAAAGATAACGGGTTATCGGGTGGAGGATTTTATTTTAGGGAGGGTATCTTTTGAAACTTTGATTCATAAGGGAGATTTGCATAGAGTATTGAGAATTAGGCAATCCTTTCTCAAAGAAGGTAAAAGAGAAGGGAAGGCGGAGTACAGAATAGTAACTGCTGATGGAAAAGTTAAATGGGTGCGTTCTTTTATTAGAATTTGTGAGGATGGGAAGATAGTTTTCTCCATAATTGACATTACTCCCGAAAAAGCTGTTGAGTTTTTAGCAGTAAAAGACCCGCTGACTGGTCTTTATAACAGACAGTTTGCTTTTGAGATTCTTTCAAAGCTTATTGCTCATAATAAGAGAAAGAAAAGTCACGGAGCTGTTCTGTTTATAGACCTTGATAGATTTAAGTTCATAAATGACGTTTACGGGCATGATGCAGGAGACAAGGTTTTAAAGGAGGTTGCGAGGAGAATAAAGAAAGCTGTTAGAGATGAAGATGTTGTCTGTAGATTTGGTGGAGATGAATTTATAGTTATCCTTTCAGGATTGGGTCCAATTAGGAAAGTTGCAATTGCTGAGGCGAAAAGAATCGCAAAGAGGATTTTATCGTCTATAGATAGACCTGTGTTGGTTAATGGTAAGGAGTTTTTCTTAACGGCAAGCATAGGTATTGCCGTGTTTTCTGGGGAGATTACTCCTTCAGAGGTGATTAAGTTTGCAGATGTTGCTATGTACAGAGCTAAAAATCGTGGACGCAACAGAATTTCAGTTTTCAATGAAGAATTAAAAACAAGAGTAGAATGGGAGGAATTAGTAGAGAGGGAACTTAAAAGAGCTGTAAGGCGTAGAGAGTTCAAGCTTGTGTATCAACCTCAGTTTTTTGTTGGAAATCTTAAGGTTAAGAAGTTGGTGGGGTTTGAGGCTCTTTTGAGGATACTTAATCCTAAGATAGCTTCGATACCTGTTTCAAAGCTTATAAAAATGGCTGAGGACTGCGGGATAATTCAGGATATTACGATAAATGTTATTGATAGGGTTTGTAGCCTTTTGAAGTTTGCGAGGGGGAAAACAAGAATAGGTATTAATGTGAGTTCGCAGGATTTGATGGGGGAGGATTTTGTTGAAGAGGTTGAAAAGATATTAAGAAGCCATGGTGTTGACCCTGCTAACTTGTGCTTTGAAGTAACGGAGCGGGTATTCATTGAAGATTTTGATATTGCTAAAAAGACTGTAACAGCGTTGAGAGATAAAGGAATTCATATAGCAATAGATGATTTTGGGACGGGCTATTCTTGTCTATCGTATTTACAGGAGTTTCCTATAACTGAAATGAAGGTAGATAGAACTTTTATAGAAAACGTAGAGATGGATTCTAAGAGAAAAAGTTTGTTATCTGCGATACTTAAACTTGGTAAATCCTTAAACGTTCAACCTATAGCTGAAGGTGTAGAAAAAGAGGAGGAGTTTAGGACTTTAAAGTCCTCAGGTTGTTCTTTGTTTCAAGGTTACTACTTTTCTCCTCCTCTGGAAGAAAATAAAGTGCTTAACCTGATGGGAAAAGGGGGAGACATTGAAGTTAGTAGTACTTCTTTTAATGGGGGTTGTAGTGATTAATTATCAATTAGAGAGGCTCTACAAAGATTTGATAAAAACGTGGGAGGAAGGTTAGTCCTTTACAATTAGGTCAGGACGTTTGCGTTTAAGGTATTTTTCTGTGTATGAACAAAGGGGGTATATCTTATAGTTCTTCTCTTCAGCGAATTCTACCAACTTGGCTGATAGTTTACCTGCAATTCCTTTTCCCCTCTGACTTTCTGGAACGTAAGTGGTACTTACAACTATTACTTTTTTCTCTTCATCAATACCAAAGGTGATGAAAGCCTCTTCGCCTGTTTCTAATTCCATCCATATTCTTTTTTTGGAAACTTTTATTTCCATTCTGACCTCTTTAAACAATTTTAACGTTTGTATTTTACAACACTTGTTCTTGCACCTTTAGGTAAAAGTCTTAAAATTCACCTCGTCACGGGTGAACGGGAAGTCCGGTGAAAGTCCGGCGCTGTCCTCGCAACCGTGAGCAGGCAACAAAAATGGGCTGAAACCACTGGAAAGGAAAGGTTAAAAGCCGCCTTTCTGGGAAGGTTTCAGCCTTAATAAGCCTGCAAGCCGGGAGACCGGCCCGTGATGGGTGGGTGAAAACCTGCCCCTTCGCGTCCTGCGGGGGTTCGGGACGCGGGAAAGGAAAGGGGTTTCTTTTGCCTTTTTCTTTTTCCCGCCCTTTAGAACCGCCTGCAGGCGTTTAAGCAAATAAAACGCCGCAGGAGGTAGAACATGAAAACTTATGCTTACGGTTTCCCGAGATTGGGGAAACAAAGGGAATTCAAGAAGTTAATTGAAGGTTACTGGAACGGAAAAGTAACCGAAGAAGAGCTCCGTCAGGGTATAAGAAACCTTGACGAAACGAGAAAATCCACCTACACCCGCCACGTATCTTCCTACCCTCAGGGAGAAATGACCCTCTACGACCACATGTTGGACACTGCTCTTCTTTACGGCGTTTACAGGGCGGAAACGCTTGAAGATTACTTCCGTCTCTGCAGGGGTAAAGAAGCCTTAGAGATGACCAAGTGGTTCAACACCAACTACCATTACCTCGTTCCCGACTTTGAAGGCAAAAAGCCAGAATTTTCTATTCAAACGCCTGTCTGGGACAGACACGAGGGAATAGAAGAAAACGCTTACCTTATTGCGCCTTTCACCTTCCTTAAGCTTTCTAAAGGTCTGAAGAGAGAGTATTTCGGCGATGCACTCAAAGAGTTAACGGCTTTGACAATTAGTTACATTAGAGAAAAAGGCTTCAAATCCGTTCACCTTGACGACCCGGCTTTAGTAATGGAGCTTACAGATGAAGAATGGAACTGGGTGAAAGAAGCTTACGCTCAATTTTCCGATTTAAATATGCCTGTTAACCTTTTCACTTACTACGACAGCGTTGATAGGCTTTCACTTCTCTTTGAACTGCCGTTTGCCGGGATAGGTGTTGACCTCGTTCACGATAGAGGTGAAAACCTGAAACAGCTTGGAAGTATTAGAACTAACAAGGTGTTGTTCGCTGGCGTTGTTGACGGTAGAAACGTCTGGAGAAACAACGTTCTTAAGACGGCAGAGCTGGTAAAAAAACTCTCAGAGAAGTTTAACGTAGTTGTCACCAATGCAGCACCTTTATTCCATCTTCCCGTTAGTCTGGAAGGAGCTACTCTGCCTTCCGAACTTTTGGAAAAGGTTGCGTTCGCTGAAGAGAAGTTGAAGGAGATAAATTTGATTGCTAAAGCTGTAAGTGGAGATGAAAGCGAAGGCAGAGAATGGATAAGTGGAATTGACCTTTCTTTTGGTTTGAACGAGAAGGTGAAGGAGAGAGTAGGGGCGTTGTCTTCTGAGGATTTTGAAAGGAAGGTGCCTTATCAGGAGAGGAAAAAGTTGCAGCAGGAAGTTTTAAGACTTCCGCTGTTTCCAACGACCACTATAGGTTCTTTCCCTCAGACAGAAGAGGTGAGGAGAGTAAGACTTCTCTACAGGAAAGGGAATCTTGACGCTGATTCCTATGAGATATTCATAAAGGGTGAGATTGCCAAGGCTATTGAAATTCAGGAAGAGTTGGGACTTGACGTTTTTGTCCACGGTGAGTTTGAAAGAACCGACATGGTTGAGTTCTTTGCAGAAAAGTTGGAAGGGATAGCTACTACGGGCAATGGATGGGTTATTTCTTACGGAACGAGGTGTTATCGTCCACCAATTATCTACGGTGATGTTGAAAGGAAAGAGCCTATGACCGTTAAAGAGATAGCTTTTGCGCAGAGTTTGACGGATAAACCGGTTAAAGGAATGCTGACGGGTCCTGTTACCATAATTGCGTGGAGCTTTGTGAGGGAAGATATACCGACGAAAGAGGTTGCCTATCAGATAGCCCTTGCTATTAAAGATGAAATTAAAGACTATGAAGATGCAGGAATAAAAATCGTTCAGATTGATGAACCGGCTATAAGGGAAAAAGCGCCTATAAAGAAGCGTTACTGGAACGAATATTTTGATTGGGCTATTAAATCCTTCAGACTCTGCTGCTCTTCTGCGAAGCCGGAAACCCAGATTCACACCCACATGTGCTACTCTGAATTCGGCGAGATAATGGACTATATCGTTGAGATGGATTTTGACGTTATTTCCATAGAAGCTTCCCGTTCTAAAGGGGACATTATAGAAGCTTTTGAAAAGGTTAACTTTGACAGGCAGATAGGTTTGGGCGTATGGGACATTCACTCACCTTACGTGCCTTCAGTTGAAGAGATGAGAGAGATAGTGGAGAGAGCCTTAAAGGTTATTCCTAAGGAAAACTTCTGGATAAATCCTGACTGCGGATTAAAAACAAGAAGGTGGGAAGAGGTAATCCCTGCCCTGAAAAACCTTGTGAATCTCGCGAAAGAGCTTAGAAACGAATAATTCCAGCAATTTCTCTCCGCTTGCCCGCCTTTTATGGCGGGTTTCCTTTAAAGTCATAAAATTATTCTGATACCAGATTTGAATCTTGAGGTTAACGATGAAGTTTTCCCCTTTTCTCAAGGTTGAAGTTCCCATTACGTTTAAAGACCAGCCGGGAGTTCAGTCAGCGCTTTTCTATACCGATATAAGAGTTTGCAACCTTAACTGTTATCACTGCCATAACAGGAGTAGTTATAGGGGAAACGGAGAGAAATATACTTATGAGGAATTGTCTGAAAAATTGGAAATGCTTAAGCTTTTAGGTGTTGAGCTGATAATAATTTCTGGCGGGGAGCCTACATTAGAAAAAGATTTAAAAGAAGGTTTGAGGTTTTTAAAGGAAAAAGGGTTTAAAGTCAGGATAGATACGAACGGGACGAACCCGGAAGTTGTTAAAGAAATAATTGAAGAGAAATTAACAGATGGTTTTGCAGTAGATATTAAATTTCCTTTATTAGAAGAATATGCCCCTACCCAGCTCAAGCGCTTCAAAACTATCCTTTATTCAACAGAGGATGTTCCTGATGAAAAGTTGTATGAATACGTTCAGAGGGTGAAAAAAACAAAGCAAATAGTTGAGGAAAGCAAACTTCCATATAACGTTTTCAGGACTGTCAGGTATCCTCTTCTGACCGAATCGGAACTCAGGTTCATTTCTGAAAATGTAAAATCTATCCCACACCAGATTAACCCTTTTTACCCTGTGGAGGAGTGAGAATGAAGAAAAATAAGTATTTCAAGCTGATTGAACTCTTTATTGATAATGACGACATATCCCGTAATAACGCTAACTTCGTTAGAGGAATTCCCGTTTTAGAGCACGTTGTTGTTGGCGAAGTGATGAAGGATTACCTCTTTGATGAGATATATAAAGGGCTTCCTGTAAGAACTCACCACGAAGAGGGTTGGGCATACCACCATCAAACCTACCGCCTGAGCGCTTACTGTATCGGTTTATCCGCCAAAGATATTGCGTTCTATGGGCTTCAGAGTAACGCTAAAAACGAGAGGAAAGCGGCACCGCCAAGAAGACTTGAAACCCTTTTTATGCAGTGTGCCAACCTTATCTGTTTGATTGCTCAGGAAGTTTCCGGTGCTACGTCCTTAAATGACCTTTCTACAGTTGCTGCCGGATACCTTTACTACCTTGAGAGGGAAGGTAGAACGAGCTATTCTGACTATGACCTTGAAAACCTGTGGCAGGAATTTCTCTACAACATAAACCTTCCTTTTAGAAGCGGTAACTCGCCGTTTTCAAACATAACTCTTGATTTCGGTAAGCCTAACAGCAGATTGAAGTATGAGCCGGTTGTTTATGCAGGCGATTTCCTTAACATGACCTACAATCAAATACCTTCTCACTACTTTGACAGGATTAATACTGCCTTTATTAAGGCAATGAGGCGTGGGGACGCTGAAGGTAATCCGTTTACGTTCCCGCTTATAACGGTTAACATTACGGAAGATTTTGATAAGGATAATCCTGCCTGGAAGTTGCTTTTGAAAGAGAGCGAATACTTTGGTGGTTTTTACGTTCAAAACTACCTGAGAGAGCCTTTTGAAAAGCCGTCTATTTATAAGCAGAAAAATCCATACATTAAACCTTTTGATGAAGGTATGATTTATTCCAACTGCTGTAGGATGCTGTTTAACATTTCGCAGGTTGAAGCGGTAACCGGTTCAAACCCGTTCCACTCTGGTAGTGGCGTTGGCGGTATCGGTGTTTACGCTATTAATATGAACAGGTTGTTATTCTTAGCAAAGGATGACTTTGATTTCTTAAAGAGAATGATAGATTACACTATGGACGTTGGAGCGAAAGCTTTGCAAAGAAAGAGAGAGTGGCTCAGAAAGTATTGGGATGATTTGTTCCCGTACCTGTCTTTCTATCAGAAGGACGATAAGTCGCTGTTTAACATCTTCTCTGTAGTGGGTGTTCATGAAGGAATGGTTAATGCTGGTTTTGAGGGGGGACTCTTTAACGATGAAGCGAAGGAATACGCTCACCAGATAGCTCAATACCTGTATACGAAGCTACAGGAGTTTATGGAGAGGGATAGAGTGCTTTATTCTTTAGAGTATGCTCCTTCTGAAAACGCTGCCTGCAAGATGGCTGAGAAAGACCTTGCCTTTGCAAGCGCTCTTGCCGATGTTTTAAATGGTGAGAGAAGTTACGAAATTTCTAAGGACCCATACTTGAATTTATTTATTAAGGAGTCTATTCATAAGTTTGGTGAGAAACTTTTTGATGTAATAAGAGTGTAACGGTGGATAAGATAGAAAAGGAAGTGGATTTGTATAGGGATATGCTGAAAATTCTGTCAGCTTACGTTTTTGCGATTGGGAGTGGAATTGTAGGTTTGCTTTTTAAACAAAAGAGCTTGCTGGTGATGGTTCTCTTGTTTATAGGTTTCTTTCTTGAGTTGATGCTGATTTCTGCTATGACTAAGTTATATTTAAAAATCAGGAACTTATTGCAGGAGTCTTAAATGTTTGAGCTTTTAGGAATTATTTTTAGCGTGATTATTGCTCTGTTTTTTGCCTATTTTCTTTTTGTCGTTATTAGAAGTCTGGAAGAAGCAAAATAGTTTGGAGGTTGTAGATGGAGGTTGTAAAAAAAGTTAGACCTAAAATGTACGTTAACGGCGACCCTTCAACGGGGAGAGTATTCTTAACATCTGGTTTTCAGGCGCCGTTCCAGGAGGGGGACCTTTTAAAGCAGATAGACGTAAACTCACACTTCCAGAGCTACGCGACTGGTGGTTCTATAATGCACATCTTTACTGCTGAAGAGATGAAACCTGAAGAGCAGGAGAAGTTGATTTTTAACATCATCAGGAATTTCCCCATTCAATACCTGACGAAGACGCCGTTTTTAACTACCTGCAACGAGTGCGGACACAAGATGGTAGGAAGAAAAACTGAGTGTGAAAAGTGCGGTTCTACCGACGTTACTTTGTGGAGCAGACCTATCGGATATTTCAGACCTGTTATGAGGGGGAAAATCTCAAAGGATTTTAAGAAAGCAGAGTATCTTTTCTGGCTTAACGGAAGGATAGAGGATTTTGCTACGAGAAAAGAGGTAACTAAAAAGGATGTTGAGGAAATTGTTGACGAGCTTAGTTCTATAACGTAGAATAACGTTCTTATGAAAGGCGTTAGAGTATTTCTCTTTTTCCTTATTTGCTTTTTCCTCTCTTTCAATTTTTCTTTTGGGAAAAGTCTTGAGGATGTTGTGAGGGAGTTGGGGGGATTTTCCACTCCTCAGCAGATAGAAAAGGCTATAAATTCTCTTAATTCTACTGATAGATTGAAGTTAGAAATACTTCTTTCTGCTTACAGGAAAAATGAAGAGAGACTGAAAGCTCTTCTTAGTTCCTTTCGTAGAAGCAGGGAGAAATACGTTATAGCTAATGCAATCTTTTTCCCTTCAGATAGAAATGTAATAGTTGTTGATAAGGAAAAAGAAATTCTTTACGTTTTAGGTTTAAAGAAAGGATTACCTTTTATTGTTAAAAAGTTCCCTTGCATTACAGGGAAAAGGGCAGGGGATAAGTTAAGAGAAGGAGACCAAAGGACACCGGAAGGAATTTATTTTCCTCTTTTTTGGTCAGATAACTTACCGTCCACCTACGGTATAGGAGCGTTTCCTCTTAATTATCCAAATCTTATTGATAGAAAAATCCTCCACCGCAACGGTCACGGCATCTGGATTCACGGAACCGATAACCCCAACAGACCTCCGCATAGTTCTAATGGATGTATAGTTTTAAGGAACAACTATCTCAGCCAACTCCTTTCGGTTGTAAAACCCAAAGAAACTCCAGTTATCATTGTGGAGAGCTTGCAGTATTATTCTCCAAAACGTTATTTTGCAGAGAGGCAATCATTATTGGACTTTATTAACAGGTGGAAGTCTGCATGGGAACGGACACCGAAAAATTTAGTTCCTTATTTTAGTTGTTATTCGGAGCATTTCGTCTGGAAGGGAGGTGGAATTAAGAGCTGGAAGGACTATAAAAAGAGAGTTACTTCCCGGAAGAAGTGGATTAGAATAAAAATAGATAATCTGTATTTGTGTAAAGATGGGAGAGTATTAAAATATGGAAATATTTATGTGGCAAGTTTTAAGATGACGTACGATTCCAACAATTATCATTTTAAGGGAGAGAAAGTCTTATATATAATAAAAGAGGGGAAAAGGTGGAAAATCTTAGGAGAAGAGACTTTATAACTTCTTTGTTTTCACTTTCCTTTCCGATAATTTTTCCTGTTAGTGCTTTGGGTAAGACGTTAGGGAATGTTAGGGTAGAACTACCAGATTATTTGTTTCAAGAATATTTACTTACAGGCAAAGAAAAGGGTGGGAAAATACTCATAATTGGTGGAATTCACGGGAACGAACCGGGAGCTTACAAAGCTTCTGAAATCTTAAAAAGCGTTAAAGTAAAAAAGGGAGAACTGATAATTGCTCCCAGGGCTAATGTAGTTTCTATATTAGCTAACGTTAGAGGCTATAACGGAGATATGAACAGGAAATTCCAGTATTTATCAAATAAAGACCCTGATTATGAGAGAGTTCAAAAAATAAAAGAGCTAATAGCTGAAACAAAACCTGATGTCGTTCTTTCACTGCACGATGGTTTTGGTTTTCACGCTGTTAACAGGAAAGCTTGGGGTCAATGTATAGTGATAGATGAGAAAGTGTATAAAGGTTTCCATTTGGGTAGGATTGCTGAAGCTGTATCTAAAAGCGTAAACAGGCGAATAGAAAAAAGAGAGTGGAAAATCCCCGTCTACAACACCCACACCTTTTCTCCCTCTACAAAACATCCTGAGCAAAGAAAATCCCTCACCTACTACTGCCTCTCTAAACAGAACGTTCCAGCCTTCTGCCTTGAAACGTCAAAGCAGTTACCTTCTTTACGTTTAAAAGTTCTGTTTCACCTGATGATGCTGAAAGAGTTCTTTGAGATTTACGGCGTTGAAATTTCGCCTGACTTTGATGTCTTAGAGAAGGAAATTGATAAATTCCTTGCACCAGCGAAGTTTTACTCTGTAAAGGCTGAAATTAACGGCAGAACGGTTGAAATATCGTCAGGAAAGACTTTTTACCTTCATAAAGGCAGTTACTTTAAAGTTCTATCCTGTCACGGAACAGAAGGAACGAACGTTATCTGCAAAGATGTTAACCTTAACTGGCGGAGTTTCCACATAAAAAGGAGAGTTGCCCTTACCCTTAAAGACGACTTCCGCAAAATTTTTGACTTCAGAGTAGTTGTTGTTTAACCGTAAACTCTTAAAATTTTCTCAATTATCTTCGTTGTAGAAACATCGTAAGAAAACTCTATCCTTTCAACCCTTTTTGCGTATTCTCTGCCAACTATATCTTCTAACTTCCAATCAGCTCCTTTCACTAAAACGTCTGGCTTAACAGCTTTTATAACTTCAATTGGCGTGTCTTCATCAAATACGATAACGTAATCCACACAGTTAAGAGCAGAAAGGACTTTTACTCTGTGTTCCTGCTTATTTATAGGTCTCTTTTCACCTTTAATTCTCTTTATAGAACTGTCGCTGTTAACGCCAACAATTAAAACGTCGCCGAAACTTTTTGCCTTTTCAAGGTAGTCAACGTGACCCGCGTGGAGAATGTCAAAACAACCGTTCGTAAAAACAATTGTTTTACCTTCATCTTTAAGATTTTCTACCAGCGTTTTCAATTCCTCAATAGATTTGATTACCTTTCCCAACCGTAAACTCCTCATAAATTTATGATTGAATTTTATCTTAATTGGAGGAAACGGTGATTAACGTTATAGGTGGCGGTCTTGCAGGAGTAGAGGCTGCGTGGAAAATAGCGGAAAGTGGTATTCCTGTCAGGCTTTTTGAAATGAGACCTAAGAAAATGACTCCTGCCCATAAAACAGATAAATTTGCAGAGCTTGTGTGTAGTAACACTTTAGGCGGTAAAGATATCGTTACGCCAAGAGGTTTACTGAAAAAAGAGATGGAGCTTTTAGATTCCATAGTTATAGAAGCTGCCAAAAAGTCTGAAGTGCCTGCTGGTGGCGCTTTAGCTGTTGATAGAGATAAATTTTCAGAGTTCATTACAGAAAAAATAGAGAATCATCCGCTTATAGAGGTAATAAGGGAAGAGGTTACTGAGCTGCCAAAAGGAGAGATAACCGTCGTTGCAACGGGTCCTCTCACTTCGGAACCTTTTTCAAAGTATCTTCAAAACTATTTAGGAGAGGAAGAGCTTCACTTCTACGATGCGATTTCCCCCATAGTTTACGCTGATACCATAGATTATTCAAAATGTTTCTGGGGTTCTCGCTACGGTAAGGGAGGAGACGATTACCTGAACTGCCCGATGACAGAAGAAGAGTATGAACGCTTTTACAACGCTCTTATGGAAGCAGAAAAGGTTCCCCTGAAGGATTTTGAAAGAGCGTGCTACTTTGAAGGTTGTATGCCTATTGAGGAGCTTGCAGAAAGGGGAAAACAAACGCTCCTTTTCGGTCCTTTAAAACCTGTTGGTCTTGTAGACCCGAGAACTGGAAAGAGACCTTTTGCCGTTGTTCAATTGAGGAAAGAGAACAGAGAAGGAACGCTTCTTAACATGGTTGGCTTTCAAACCAAGTTGAAATATCCTGAACAGAAAAGAGTTTTTCGTTTAATTCCCGGTCTTGAGAACGCTGAGTTTGCAAGGTATGGAAGCATTCACAGGAATACTTTTATAAAATCCCCCAAACTACTTCTCCCCACGCTTCAGCTAAAGAAAAATCCAGAAGTCCTTTTTGCCGGTCAGATAACTGGCGTAGAAGGTTATCCGGAATCAGCAGCAACGGGTATAATTGCTGGAATGAACGCTGTGAGATTGTATAAAGGGGAGGAGCCGATTTATCCTCCCAGAGAAACCATGGTAGGAGCTTTACTTAACTACATTACTACTGCTGATGAAAAAAGTTTTCAGCCGATGAACGCGAATTTCGGTTTACTGCCGCCTCCGGAACGTAAAATAAAGGGTAAAAAGGAAAGGCGTAAATACCTGGCAGAAAGAGCTTTAAGAGAGATGGAACGATGGTTAAAAGAATTGGTTTAACTTTTCTGTTTTTTTCTGCAGTTACCTTTTCTGCTGCGGCTAAGGTTTACGAGCTGAATATATATAAGTTCGTAAATGCCAAACCTCAGGAGCCTTCCGATTACTTGATTTATAAGGTTAAGAGAGGTGATACTCTATTAAAAATATTGAAAAAATTCCATATCCCGCCGTATAAGTTAAAGGAAATTGTTAAGTTGAATAAACTGAAAAATCCCAACCTCATCTACGCTGGCAGTAAATTGAAATTGCCTGTTAGCTTTTCTGAGATTGCTGTTAAAGGGAAAGGGAAGGAAAAAGAGGCTACTTCTCCTTACCTTGAAGGGATGAAACTCTTAGGCGCTAAAGTAGAGCGTCAGGGGGCACTTTTCTTGGAAAACGAGAAGATAAACTTCAGTAAATACCCCAAAGTTTCTTTTAACGGGAATCAATTTATCGTTGATTTGAATAACTCTCTGAAAGGTTCTGTAAAGAAGGAAATAGAATCTTTGGGAATAAGTGTTGTTAATGGAACTCAGCTTGAAAACCTGTTTGAAAATTCCCTTTCATCTGCGTTCGGTTCTGTTCAGAAAAATGGCAACTTAACGTTAGGTATTAACGATGTGCTTGTTTACCACTACGACTATATGGGTTATGACTCATCAACAGGAGAAAGGACTGTTGTAAATCTTAAATCGGATACGCCAGCGCCTTTGAAGAAGCTTCTTTTCTCCTATGGAGTTAGAGTTGTTCAACCTCAACGAAAATGTAAAACCGATTTAACGGCAGGAGAAGGTGAAGGGGAACTGAAAATTCTTTCTGGTAATGGCAGAGAAAAGTTAGCAGAGTTAGTTTATCTCGTTTCTAAGCATAAGGGTAAAGTGACGGAAAAGGGAGTTGTAATACCTGACTGTAAGATTTATGCCGTTTTAGATACCGTTAGCCCTCAGGAGAAGGTTCAGCTTGAACTTGAAGGCTATAAAGTCTTTACGCTTACCGGGAACTTTGCTGACGATGCTGAGAAGCTGTTAGAGTTGATACCTATTGCGACAAAGAAGGTAAAACTAATCCTGAAAGAACCACCTTCAAGCGGTAAACGTTCTACTTTTTATATTAAGGGGATTCAAATATTTGCGCCCCAAAAAGAGTGGTTTATGGTGGATTCCTTTGATAAGTTAGAGGAAATTCCTTATCTCAGATACAGAGGTGTTAACCTGATAGTTTATTAAAAAGGCGAGAACACCCCGCCTTACTGTTTGTCGGTTAGAGCCATAACTCCAGGTAGTTCCTTTCCAGATAGGAATTCAAGGAACGCACCTCCTCCTGTTGAAACGTGGTCAATCTGGTGTTCAAGTCCCAACATCTCTATGGCTGCTACGCTGTCTCCTCCGCCTACAATCCTTAAAGCATCGGTGTGTTCTGCAACTATTCTGCCTATCTCCATTGTCCCGTAGCGGAACTTTTCAAATTCAAATACGCCCATAGGACCGTTCCAGAGAATCGTTTTAGCGTCAGAAAGAGCTTCTTTAAACAGGTAAACGGTTGCAGGTCCTATATCAAGTCCCATCATGTCGTTCGGTATCTCTTTGTAAGTGGTTAGTTTAGCGTGAGCGGTAGGGGAGAATTCATCTGCGTTATTGCTATCAACAGGTATGTAGAACTTGACACCCTTTTCTTCGGCTTCTTTCATAATTTCTTTTGCCGTTTCTATCAGTTCATCTTCTACTAAAGATTTCCCTACGTTGTAGCCGGCGGCTTTAAGGAACGTGTAAGCCATTCCTCCGCCGATGAGCATTTTGTCAACGATTTTTAAGAGGTTTTCTATTACTTCTAATTTGCCGCTTACTTTTGAACCTCCTATGATAAGAACTAACGGTCTTTCCGGGTTGTCTAAAGCTTTCTGCAAGAACTTTATCTCTTTTTCAAGGAGAAAACCTGCTACTGCAACTTCCACGAACTTAGCTATTCCGTAGGTAGATGCGTGTTTTCTGTGTGCCGTTCCAAAGGCATCGTTTACGTAAATGTCTGCAAGTTTTGCAAGCTTTTTGGCAAACTCCTCATCGTTCTTCGTCTCCTCTTTGTAGAATCGGACGTTTTCAAGGAGGGCAACTTCTCCCTCTTTTAAGTTGTTTACTTCCCATTCAACTTCTTCGCCGACAACGTCTGGTATAAACTTTACTTCCTTTTCTAACAGGCGAGCAAGCCTTTCTGCTACAGGTTTTAAAGAAAACTTGGGGTCCCAGCCTTTAGGTCTATCAAGGTGGGAACAGAGTATTACTTTTGCGCCGTGGTCTATTAGGTAGTTGATTGTTGGTAGTGCTGCTCTTATTCTTTTATCGTTCTGGATTATGCCGTTTTCTATGGGGACGTTAAAGTCAACTCTTACGAAAACCTTCTTTCCTTTCAGGTCTTCTTTCTTTATGTCTCGCAGGGTCATTTTGTTAAACATTTTTTTGAAAGGCATTTTCCCACCACCTCCTGAGGATTTTTTCTGCTTCTTCCGTTACCATGTATTTAATGCTTTTGCCCTGTTTAAGGCGTTCTCTTATTTCTGTTGCGCTTATCTGGAGCTGCCTTCCTTTATAGAAGATTATTTTTGCGTGGGAGAGTATTGTTTTGTCTACTTTGCCTTTTTCTACTTCTATGACTGAAAGGTTGGCGTTGAGTTTTTTTAGGACGTCGGTGAAGTTTTCTTCATAGCCTGGTCTTTTGACGATGAGGAGGGTGGAGAGGGTGAGGATTTTTTCCGGTTCTTTCCATCTGTGAAATGAGAGAAAAGAATCTGTTCCCATTATAAGAACAGGTTTTTCTTTGTAATTCTTGACGTACGCTTCAAGGGTTTTGTAAGTATAGGAAACGCCTTCCTGTTTTATTTCGTAATCCCAAACGTCAAAGTGCTTTTCTCCTTTGATTGAAACTTTTAGGAGTTTTAATCTTATTTCTGGTGGAATTAGTAGATTCTCCTTTAGAGGTTGGATGAAGGCAGGAACAAATATCACTTTTTTGAATTGAAAATCCTCCAGTATGTCTCTTGCAACGATTAAATGCCCTATATGAACAGGATTAAAACTTCCTCCGAAGAGCGCTTTCACCCTTCCCCCGAAAGATTGCTTTGCGTATTTTATCAATGATGGTAGAAATTCCTATAAAATAACACTTAATAATTTGATGCGTTGGAGATTTGAAATGTCCAAGTTCCAATTTGCAAGGATAGACAGGTTACCTCCCTACGTGTTTGCTGTAGTGAACGACCTGAAAACTAAGCTGCGCAGGGCAGGAGAAGATATCGTAGATTTGGGAATGGGGAATCCGGACTTACCTACGCCGCAGCACATAGTTGATAAACTTTGTGAGGCTGCACAGAACCCGAAAAACCATAGATATTCTCAAACGAAAGGGTTGTTTAAACTGAGGGAAGCATTAGCGCTCTGGTATAAAAGGAAGTATAACGTTGACCTTGACCCGGAAACAGAAATTATCACAACTATAGGTTCAAAGGAAGGTCTTGCTCACTTGGCTTTAACTTTGATTAATCCGGGTGACGTTGCAATAGTTCCTACTCCTGCGTATCCTATCCATCCGTATTCCATCATTATTGCAGGTGGAGATGTTAGAAGCGTTCCACTCTTAACAGAAGAGGGTTTTGATGAAGAGGCGTTCTTTGAATCCATAATCAAAGCCTACAAAGAGAGCTGGCCCCGACCAAAAGTTCTTATTCTCAACTTTCCACACAACCCTACTACTGCCTGCGTTTCGCTTAATTTTTTTGAGAGGGTGGTGGATTTTGCAAAGGATAACAGCCTTATAGTGATTCAAGATATAGCTTATGCAGAGATAGCCTTTGATGGATACGTCCCACCGAGTATTTTACAGGTCAAAGGGGCTAAAGACGTTGCTGTTGAGTTTTATTCCCTTTCTAAAACTTACTCAATGGCTGGCTGGAGGGTTGGATTTGCTTCTGGCAATAAAGAGATTATTCACGCTTTGTACAGGATGAAGAGTTATCTTGATTACGGAATGTTCCAGCCTATTCAGATAGCGGCAATAATAGCTTTAAAGGGTGACCAATCTTGCGTTGAGGAGTACAGGCAGATTTATCAAAAGAGGCGCGACGTCTTAGTTGAAGGTTTAAATCGTATCGGCTGGCACGTAGAGAAACCAAAATCTACCATGTTTGTTTGGGCGAAAATCCCCGAAAAATTCCAATCTATGGGTTCACTTGAATTTGCCAAAATGCTCCTTTTAGACGGGAAAGTTGCCGTTTCTCCAGGAGTTGGTTTTGGCGAATACGGAGATAAATACGTCAGATTTGCCCTGGTAGAAAACGAACTGAGGATAAAACAGGCAGTAAGGGGCATAAAGAGGGCTTTTGAAAAATACGGTCTAAGGAATATAAGCGTTTAAGAGGTGCTTATGCGTGTAGGAATTGTAGGTTGCGGAACTGTTGGTAGTGGCGTTGTCAAGTTGCTTTTACAGAACAGTAGTTTGATAGAAAGGCGAACCGGTGAAAAGATAGAAATAGCCTTCGTTGCCGATAAAAATCCCGAAAAAGTGAAATCTTTAGGCGTTCCTGTAGATAGAGTTTACGATGACGGTTTTGAAGCTTTAAAAAGCGTTGATTGCGACGTTATCGTAGAGCTTATAGGAGGAACTACGGTAGCGAGAGACCTGATAATTGAAGCCTTAAAAATGGAAAAACACGTTGTTACAGCGAACAAAGCTCTTCTTGCCGACTACGGTAAAGACCTGTTTATGCTGGCAAGGGAAAGCGGTGTTTCTTTAAAGTTTGAAGCAAGCGTTGGGGGAGGTATCCCCGTTATAAAAGCTTTGAGAGAAGGGCTTGTTGGCAACAGAATTAAAGGAATTTACGGAATCATAAACGGAACTGCCAACTACATTTTGACGATGATGACAGAAAAGAAAGTTGATTTCTACACTGCGTTAAAAGAGGCGCAGGAGTTAGGATATGCAGAAGCAGACCCAACGCTTGACGTTGAAGGTTACGATGCAGCCCACAAGATTGCCATTCTCTCAAGTCTCGCTTATTGCAGGTGGGTAAAAACGGAGAACGTTTACCTGAGAGGAATAAGAGAAATTACCCCTCTTGATATTGAACTCGCAATGGATTTTGGCTACAGAATCAAGCTTTTAGCCATATCAAAGCTTGAAGAAAACGGTATGGAAGTAAGGGTTCACCCCACGATGATACCTGAAAACCATATACTGGCAAGTGTTAACGGCGTATTTAATGCTTGTTTGGTTGATGGGGATTTTGTGGGAGAGACCCTTTACTACGGTAAAGGTGCAGGAGAAAAACCTACAGCGAGCGCTGTTGTTTCAGACATTGTTGATTTGGCTTTGGGCAACTTCTACGACGTTCCTGAATGTTTGTTTGAAAAGAGTGAAGTAAAGATAAAAGAACCAGATGAGTTCGTTTCCAGCTTTTACCTGCGCTTTACTGCCCTTGATAAACCGGGCGTTCTTGCAAGTATTTCAAAGATATTGGCAAAGTTTGGTATAAGCATAAAGATGGCTCTACAGAAAAGCGTTACAGTAGAAGGAGGAGTTCCGGTCGTTATGACCACCCACCCTGCGAAAAAGAGAGATGTTCAGAAGGCAATAGAGGAGATAGATAAATTAGACGTTATTCTAAAGCCCACTTTCGTTTGTATGATAGAGGAGTTTACTAATGAGTAAAGTCATTGTTGCTCTTGATTTTGATTCTGAAGAGAAAGCAATAGGTCTTGTTAAGGAAATAATAGGAGAAGTTAGTTACTTTAAGGTGGGTCTTGAGCTATTTTCAAGGTGTGGAGTTTCCATTGTTAAAAAGATTTCCGATTTAGGTGGAAGAGTTTTCTTGGATTTAAAGTATCATGATATTCCTAACACTGTTAAATCGGCGGCTAAAGTTGCTGTTGAATCTGGCGCGTTTATGTATAACGTTCACGCTTTCGGAGGGTTTAACTTACTTAAAGAAGTTGCAGAGTTTAACAGAGAGTATGCTGAGAGTTTGGGTATTGAGAAGCCTTTACTCATAGCTGTAACAGTTCTTACAAGCATGGGAGAGGAAGATTTAAAAAGCATAGGTATACACGATAGCGTGGAAAATACAGTGTTGCGCCTTGCAGAACTCGCTAAAAAAGCTGGTTTTGATGGAGTTGTCTGTTCCGCCAAAGAGGTTAAGAGAATAAAAGAGAGATTAGGAGAAGATTTTATTACGGTTACGCCGGGTATTAGACCTTTATGGGCTTCAAAGGATGACCAAAAAAGAGTGGTTACTCCTAAACTAGCAGTTCAGTTAAGCGTTGACTATATGGTTATCGGAAGACCTATTACCAGAGCTGAGAATCCATTGGAAGCTATTAAGAAAATAAAGTCAGAAATTTCAGGATAAAGCTTCTATAACTTCTTCATCAGAGGTTTGAGAAAAATCGTAGTAGAATTGCCCTACAGCGTTAAAGTATTCCGGCGTGTGGAGGGCTATTAGGTCGTCAACCAACTCTTGAAATTCCGAAACTTTATCTGCAGGCATTACAGGAACGGCTAATATAATTCTATTTGGATTTTGCCTTTTTAGAGAGAGAATTGCTGCCTTTACGGTCAATCCTGTAGCTATTCCATCATCAACTAAGATAACATCTCTGTTGGTTATAGGGATTTCTCTCCCCTGAAGGTAAAGCCTTTTCCGCCTTTCTATCTCTTTCAATTCTTCCTTTGCCTTTCTTTCTATGTACTCTCTGGTGATTCCCATCCTATAAGCTATATCTTGGGTTATTGATGGATTCATCAAAATATAACCATCTTCCGTTACTGCTCCTATTGCAAATTCTTCGTTAAAAGGTGCTCCAATCTTTCTCGGTATTACAAGGGTTATAGGGGCGCTTAAGGCTTCTGCAATCGGTTTTGCGACTATGACGCCTCCTCTTGGAATTGCAACGACAACGGGGTCTTTTAGCGTGCCGTTGTATTTACGCAGTATAGCTTCTGCTAAAAGTTCTCCAGCTTCCCTTCTATCTCGGAAAATCATGATAAGTCTTCCATTAAGGTTGTTCTACTAATGAATATAGTAGTTTTATCTCCTCTGCCCAGATTGAAGGGTCTATCGTTTCAAGAATAAGGGGAATATTGTCAAGGCGCGGGTCGTTCATAATTAATCGGAAAGCCTCTAAACCGATGTTTCCTTTTCCTATAGAATGATGCCTATCTATTCGGCTACCCAATGTTGATTTTGCATCGTTTAGATGCATACCTTTCAAATATTCAAATCCTACTATTGAATCAAATTCTTCCATTGTTTTTAAATATGCTGTTTCTGTTCTGATATCATAGCCTGCAGCGAACAGGTGACAGGTATCAAGGCATACGCCTATTCTTGTTTTATCTTCCACTAACTCTATGAGTTTTGCTATATGTTCAAACCTATATCCTACGTTTGACCCCTGCCCTGCCGTATTTTCAATTACTAAAATTACTTCCTCTGTTCTTTCTATTGTTTCATTCAAGGATTCTGCTATTACTTTTAAGCACTCTTCTTCTGTCATCTGACGCAGGTGGCTTCCCGGGTGAAAATTTAGGTACTTTAATCCTAACTGATGACATCTCTTTACTTCGTCAATGAAGGCTTCTATTGATTTGCGTCTCTTTTCTTTTTCGGGGTGTCCTAAGTTAATTAAATAGCTGTCGTGGGGTAGAACGTGGTCAACGTTAATTTTTGCTTTTTTAAGATTATCCTTAAATGCTTTTATATCGTTTTCTGCCAGTGGTTTGGCATTCCACCTTCTTTGGTTCTTTGTAAAGAGTGCGAAAGCTTTAGCTTTTATGTTTATTGCGTTAAGAGGGGCGTTGAATATACCTCCAGAGGTACTTACGTGGGCTCCTACGAACTTCATGCTACTCCTTGTAGAGTATGGTGGATACAGAGTGTTTATATACTAAGATATTCCCCATATAGTTTCTAACTCTTAAACAAAATCTATCAAAGCCTTTGAGTTTACCTTCTACTCGGCTTCCATTCCTGAAATAGATGATGACCCTTTTACCTACCGCTTTTCTTAATTCTCTACTCTGTACGCCCCCCATGTAAGAACAGGCTATCAGTTTAAATCCTTCCTGCGTTTTCTCTTCTATCTCTTTTGTTTGTTTTTCGTTGAGAAGGGGAGGTAGAACAGGTATGTAGGAAGCTGGCTTTATTATCAGTTCCTCTTCAATTTCTTCATAAACGATATCACCTGATGACTTCATAAGTTGTAGGAGGGGTATGATGTTTTCAGGTTTTACTGAGAGGCGTTCTGCTAATTCTTTTATTGTACCTCTGAATTCTCCTTCTTCTTCTAACAGCTCTATTAACTCTATTTGGGCGTCTTCTAAGGTTTTATACTTTTTCATCTTTTTACTCGTAGAGTATTGTTGCTATAGCGTGTTTATAAACTAAGGATTTCCCCTTTGGAGCTGTCATTGATAGAGTGAAGTTGTCAAAGTCAAGGAGTTTACCTTCTAATCTCGTTCCACTTATCAAGAATACCGTTATCTCTTTGCCTAACAGTGAAGTTAAAACTTGGTCTTGAAGAGAAACCTTTTTTTTCTTCCTTTCTTCTCTTTCTTTTAGTAGTTCTTCTTCCGATTTTTCTTCTTTAATTGGTTCTAACTGCGGTTCTTTTTGAGAGTCCTCTTTTTCTGTTTTTAGTGTAAGCACAAGACCTTTTCCTCTTTTTGTTTCAACATTTATTAAACCTTCTTCTTCTAACTCGCTAATAGCTTTTTTGGTTAAATAAGATGTTGAGTTTGCTAAATTTGCCAATTCTTCTAAGGTTCCGCAGTATTCACCGAATTCGGAAAGGTATTCTTTTATCCAGATTTTTACTTTTTCAGATTTTGACTGGGAAGCCATTTTTTCCTCCAAAAAAATTAAAAAGTGAAAACAGTTTGCTTTTTTAAAATGTTAGCTTTTAAATTAAGAAAGTTTCATCTTTGGTAATATTTTATTTTCCAGTATCTTCGTGTCAAGGTTTCCTTTCACGAAATCTTCATCCTCTATTAGCTTTAAGTGAAACGGTATTGTTGTTTTAAGCTTACCTTCTATTATAAACTCTTCTAATGCTCTTTTTCCTCTTTTTATGGCTTCTTCTCTTGTTTCTCCCCAGACTATAAGTTTTGCCAGTAAAGAATCGTAGTACTGCGGAACGGCATAACCTTCATATATATGAGTGTCAATTCTTACTCCGAAACCTCCAGGGAGTAGGAGTTTCTCTATTTTTCCTGGAGCAGGACGGAAATCTTTCAAGTAATCTTCACAAGTTATTCTGAATTCTATCGCATGACCGTTTAAGGAAGGAGACTCTGTTGGAAGTTTCTCTCCTGCCGCAGAAAGTAGCTGTAGCTTTATAAGGTCTTTTCCGGTTACCATTTCTGTTACTGGGTGTTCTACTTGAATTCTTGTATTCATTTCAATGAAGTAAAAGTTTTTGTCCTTGTCAACTAAGAATTCAATTGTTCCTGCACCTTCATAGTTTATCAATTTGGCTATTTTTGTTGCAGCCTCTGATAGTTTTTCTCTCAGGTCTGGGTCAACAAATGGAGAAGGAGCTTCTTCAACTACTTTCTGGTGTCTTCTCTGAAGTGAACATTCCCTCTCTCCAAACGTTACTACGTTACCGTGAGAGTCTGCAACTATTTGAATCTCTATGTGGCGGGGATTTTGGACGTACTTTTCTATATAAACTTCTCCATTGCCAAAGGCTGCTTCTGCCTCAGCCATTGCGGTAACTATGAGAGATTCAGCTTCCTCTTTTGATTCTATAAGTCTCATTCCTCTTCCGCCACCGCCGTGGGCAGCTTTAACTAAAACGGGATAGCCTATCTCTTCGCATACCTTTAATGCTTCCTGAACGTTCTTTACAATACCACTACCGGGAACGACAGGGACGCCAGCTTTTATAGCTATTTCTCTGGCTTTTGCTTTATCTCCCATTAAGACCATAGTTTCTGGAGAAGGACCTACGAACTTCATTCCACAAGCGGTACATATCTCTGCAAATCCTGGGTTTTCCGAAAGGAAGCCGTAGCCCGGATGTATGGCGTCTGCACCTGTAATTTCTGCTGCAGAGATAATCGCCGGTATGTTGAGGTAACTCTCTTGGGGAGGAGCATCACCTATACAAACGGCTTCGTCTGCTAAGAACACGTGTAAAGAGTCTTTGTCTGCTTTTGAATAGACGGCAACAGTTTTTATTCCTAACTCTTTACACGTTCTTATTATTCTTACGGCTATTTCACCTCTATTTGCGATTAATAGCTTTCCGAACATTAACCTATACCTGTTCTATGTAAAATAGTGGTTGTCCGTACTCTACAGGCTGCCCGTTTTCCACCAAGATTTTTCTAACGATACCGGAAACTTCCGATTCTATTTCATTCATAACTTTGAGAGCTTCAATGATACATAAAACTTGACCTTTTTCAACTCTGTCACCTTCTTTTACAAAAGGTTCCGCTCCTGGTGCTGGTGCTCTATAGAAAGTTCCTACCATAGGAGATTCCACAACGTAGTAGTTTTCCGGTATCTCTTTCTCCTCACGATGTTCAGTTGCTTCAGGTTGCGAAGATGTAGAAGAAGGGGTTGTAGGTGAAACGTTGGCAGAAGGAGCTGTAACTGCAGGAGGTGATTTAACGAATTTGGCTTTCAGTTTAAAGTCTTCAGTTTCTATTTCAATCTCTTCTAAAGAGGTCTTTTCCAACTCCTTTAGTAACTCTCTGAGTTTTTCTAACTCCAAAGTGTCCTCCAGAATTTATTTAACGTTTACCCTTTCTATATACTCTCCCGTTTCAGGGTTTACCCTAACGAAGTCACCTGGATTAATAAACATAGGTACTTGGATTACTGCACCCGTTTCTAACGTTGCAGGCTTTGTTACGTTAGAAACAGTATCCCCCTTAAATCCAGGTTCTGTATCGGTTACTTGAAGAACGATGCTTTTGGGAAGTTTAACAGAGATAGCTTCTCCTTTGTAGAACTGTACCATTACGGTTGTGTTTTCTTTTAAGAACTTTGCCTTTTCACCCAAAGATGCAGCAGGAACACCTGTTTGTTCATAGGTTCTATTATCCATAAAGTAGTAGAATTCACCGTCGTTATAGAGGTATTCCATCTCTCTTTCTTCAAAATCAGCCAACTCTAACTTTTCGCCTACTTTGTAAGTCTTTTCAACTACGTTTCCTGTTTTTAGGTTTTTTAGCTTGATTCTTGCAAAGGCTTGTCCCTTACCAGGTTTCACGTGTTGATAGTCCACTATTTCAAAAGGTTGTCCGTCTATTTCCAGTTTCATTCCTTTGGAAATTTGGTTTACATCTATGGATGCCAACTTGAACCTCCTGTAAAGAGTTTTACTTGCGAATTATACCTTTTTTGTTTGATAAAATCCCTTAAGTTTTTGTTGGGAGGTGTAGTTGAAAAAGGTTCTTTTCCTTTCGTTACTTCCTTTGCTGTTTTCTTTTACTATGTGTGGTAATAGAGGAGCGCCACTACCACCTTACACTAAAATCCCCGCCACCCCCTCCATCACCACAATTCAACAACACTACAAAAAAGTTGTAATTGCATGGAACCCTGTTACCACTTACAGAGATGGTAGGAAGCTCCCTTTACCATCTAAGGTTTCTTATGTCGTCATCGTTAACTTTGGTAAGAAAAAAGTAAAAACGGAGAAAACTTATTACTCCGAAGCTATTAAACGTTTCAACACCAAGATGTGTTACTCCGTTGTATCTGTTTATGAAGGAAGAAAAAGTGAACCTGCAAACCCTGTGTGCATTTTAGTAAAGAAACCGATAGCAGAAGTACCCGTTGTAGAAAACGCCACAGCAGGCGACGGTTTTGTGTCGTTTACATTTTCTCCTTCTCGCTATTCAATAGAAATTTTCAGAAATGCACAACCACCCTACCTTAAGCCTTTGAAAGTTTTACCTCCTCAAACTACCTCCTTTACTGATAAAGGTTTAAAAAACGGGAAAACCTACCTATACAAATTCCGCTATGCAGAAGGCGTTTATAAGGGAAAACTCTCTCGCACCTACAAATTAACCCCTGCTGACAAAATCCCCCCCCTCCCTCCAAAAAATCCCCTCCTCATCCTCTCCCCCAAAGGTTGCACTTTAGTATGGGAGCCCTCCCCATCCAAAGATGTAGTCTCTTATAAAATAGTGGCGGACACTGGCAACTTTACACTTTCCAAAGATGCAATATACTTTCAATTCAAAAGTTGTCCTAAAAAGGTTGGTATAGAAGCTGTAGATAAGGCAGGAAACGTATCCAAATTGGTAGTTCCTCGGGAGGTTTTAAAATGAAGAAGGTAGCAGTTATTATGGGAAGTAAGTCAGATATGCCAGTTATGGAAGCCTGCACAAAAGTTTTAGAGGAGTTTGGAGTTCCTTACGATGTAAAAGTGCTGTCAGCTCACAGAACGATAGATGAAGTTATCGCTTTCTGTGAAAAAGCAGAAGAGAAGTACGACGTAATTATTGCTGCTGCCGGCTACGCTGCTCATTTAGGCGGAGTAATTGCAGCCAAAACGGTTCTTCCCGTTATAGGCGTTCCCCTTGACGCTTCTCCGTTAAAAGGAATTGATTCACTGCTGTCAATCGTTCAAATGCCAGGGGGAATTCCCGTCGCAACGGTGACAATAGGTAAAGCAGGCGCTAAAAATGCCGCAGTTTTGGCTGTTGAGATAATGGCTATAAAGTATCCGGAACTCAAAGAAAAGTTGAAGAAGTACAGAGAAGAGATGAAGAAAAAGGTTCTTGAGGGCTAATATGAAAGTCTATCCAGATTGTTTACCTTGCTTTTTAAAGCAGATACTTAACGTTTCAAAGATAGCAGGGCTTTCAAAAGAGAAAACAATCTCCATTTTAAAAGAATCCTGTGCCTTTTTAGGTAAAAACCTGAAGGAAAACGCTTCTCCCGGTCATAACGCAACGTTGCTCCATAGGTTATTTAAGGAAAGAACACAGATAGATGACCCTTATAAAACTTTGAAAGACAAGTATAACGACATAGCATTAAGGCTTGAACCTTTTCTGATGAAAGAGATATACGAACCAGCAGAAGACAAATTAGCTACAGCGATTAAGTTGGCAGCCTTAGGTAACGTTATAGATTTTGGAATTCCCCGGCAATTTGACTTGAATGAGGAGATAAAGAATTTCTTTAAAACGCCCTTTGCCTACTTTGATATGGCTATATTTGAAAGGTTTTTAGTTTCGGGGAAAACCGTTCTTTACGTTGCCGACAACGCCGGAGAGATAGTTTTTGACAAGTTTCTTCTGAGAGAGCTTAAAGAGAGAGGATTAAAGGTTGTTTTAGCTGTCAGAGGAGGTCCAATTCTCAACGATGCAACCGTAGAAGATGCTCTTAAAACTGGAGCTGCAGAGATAGCAGATGAGCTGATTACTACCGGTAGAGATTTTATAGGCGTTGATTTTGAGTTTGTGTCAGATGAGTTTAAAGAATACTGGCAAAAGGCTTTCTTTGTAGTCTCAAAAGGTCAGGCAAACTTTGAAACGTTAGACGGAATAAGAGATGCAGATATATTCTTCATACTTAAAGCCAAATGTCCGCCAGTTGCTAAAGAACTTAACTGCAACCTTAATGAGCTGGTTTTCCTCTACAACAAGCACCTTTTAGAGATGAAAGAAAATGAAAGTAATCAAGAAGGATAACTGCGTTTCTGAAGTTATCCACCACTTGAAAGAGGGAAAAATCGTTTGTTTTCCTACAGATACCATTTATGGTCTTTTAGGTAATCCAATGCTGTCCGATACGCTAAAAAAGGTCTACGAGATTAAGGGTCGCGATAAAGATAAACCGCTTATTCTCCTCTTCGGTTCAATTGAGCAGATGGAGAACTTAGGAGTAGAGGTAAAGCAGAAAGAGGTTTTTTCTTCCCTGTGGCCCGCTCCTCTTACCGTTGTTTTTCCCTTGAGAGATGAGAGTCCTTTGAGAAAAGTACTTAATAGAGACGACGTTGCTGTAAGGATTCCTGACGATGCAGTATTACTTCAAATCTTAGAAGAGGTATATCCTCTTTTCGCTCCCAGTGCCAATCCTCAAGGTTTAACTCCCGCCAGGAACTGTCAAGAATGTATCGGATATTTTGGAAATAGCCTTTCACTTTGCGTTGAGGGAAAATGTGGGAATCAACCTTCTACGTTAATTAAATTTACATCGGATAGATGGGAAGTTCTCAGGGAAGGTAGTTTTCCCCTCTCAAAATTGAAGGAGGCTTTAGGTTGAAAGAGAAGATGGTTTTTATGGGAACCCCAGATTTTGCAGTTCCTTCGTTGAAAGCTCTAATAGATAAGGGTTTTAACGTCTCCTTAGTGGTTACACAGCCCGATAAACCGGCAGGTAGAGGAAAGAAATTAACTCCGCCGCCGGTAAAAGTAGTAGCTGAGAAAAACGGAATTCCTGTTGTCCAGCCAGAAAAAATAAAGAATAACGAAGAGTTTAAAAAGTTGCTTGAAGATATCTCTCCCGATTTAATAGTTGTTGTAGCGTACGGTAAGATATTGCCTTCCTGGTTGCTTAATCTACCCCGTTACGGGTGTATAAACCTTCACGCTTCCCTTTTACCAGAATATAGAGGTGCTTCACCAATTCAGTCGGCTTTGCTTGATGGAAAAGAAAAGACCGGCGTTACTGTGATGAAGATTTCGGAAGAGTTAGATGCCGGAGACATTCTTTCACAAAGAGTTGTTCCCATAGAAAAGAACGACAATGCAGAAACTCTGCACGATAAGTTAGCAAAAGTCGGAGCAGAACTTTTAGTAGAAACAATTCCCCTGTATATAAAAGGTGAAATTAAACCTACTGCGCAGGAACATTCAAAGGCTACCTATTGTACCCGTATAACTAAGGAAATGGGAAAGATAGACTGGAATGAACCTGCAGAAAAGATTTTTAACAAGGTAAGAGCTTTTACTCCCTGGCCCTCTGCCTACACCACCTTTAACGGAAAGAGGCTTAAAATAATTCAGGCGGAACCTGTTGATTGTAGTTTTAGTGCTTCGCCGGGAACAGTTGTAAAAGCAGATAAAGAACTAATTGTTTCTACGGGAAAGGGTTGTCTAAAAATTCTCCGTCTCAAACCTGAAGGTAGAAAAGAAATTTCTGCTGAAGAGTTTCTGAGAGGGTATCCTATTAAAACTGGCGATAAATTAAAATAGGCATACTATTACAATAGACATCAATTTGCAAAAGGAGTTGAAATGGAGGAAAGAATTTTATCCTTCAGAGAAAAGGCAAGGAAAGCAGGCTTGAAGCTAACTCCTCAAAGGCTTGCTGTCTATAAGGAACTTATATCCCGCACAGACCATCCAGGTGCTGAAGAGCTTTACGAGAGTTTAAAAGAAAAGATAGAAGGGATTTCTCTTACTACCATATATAGAACTCTTGCAAGTCTTGAAAGAGCAGGACTTGTAATAAGAGTTCCTACGTTAAGAGATAAAGTTAGGTACGATGCAAGAACTGAGCCCCATAGCCATTTTGTCTGTCTTGAGTGCGGGCGAGTTTACGATATGGATTGCGATTTTAAAGAGAATTTAAAGCTATCAGAAATACCTGAAGGTTTTGAAGTAAAAAGTTGTTCTTTAGTTTGTTACGGTATATGTAAGGAATGTAATAGTTCTAATAAGTAAAACTTATTTATGCTATTTGCGTTAGTTTCTTATTTTTAGTATATTAAATTCGCTATGAAGGGAAAATTAAAGAAAGCCTTTTCTTTTAGGTTTTACCTTAAGAAGCTGCTTGAGCTGAAGGACAGACCTGATGAAACCGCTAAGGGTCTGGCTTTAGGTGTTTTTATCGGCTTTCTGCCGGTAAATGGTTTTCAGGTTCTCATAGCGGTAACAATAGCGGCTTTTACCAGAGTTAGTAAGATAGCTGCTGCTATAGGAACTCACGTAACAAATCCGTGGACAACAATTCCTGTTCTAATCATAGATTATTACGTTGGATGTTTCCTTTTAGGTAAATCCCCTCATCTTCCCCACATAGACTTTTCCTCTTTCGGTGCAATTCTCTCTGCTGGAAAAGAGATAATAGTTCCCATGTTTGTAGGTGGAGCATTTCTTGGAGCAATATTCTCCGTGCTTTCTTACTTTGGTATGAAGAAGTTGCTGCAGAAAGAAGTTGCAGCAGTTAAAAATTACGTTAAATCCAAACAGAAGCAGCCTGTTGCTGATTAAGTTGAAGCAGCAGGACATATATGCCTGTAATCACACCACTTGCAGTTAGTTTCGCAAGCAGAGGGGATTAGGTCAGAAAAGGTTTTTTCCAACAACTCATCTTCTAACGTTTCTATTATTGGGAGCAGCCTCGCTTTGAATCCCAAAAGGTCAGTTCTTGTAAAGATAAATCGGTTTACCGTTCCGTATCTAACGTTGTGAACTTCTAATGCAAACCTTTCAAATTCAGGAAACCTTGCACTTGCTAAAAGGGCATACCAACGTAGTTGCGTCTTTATCCTGTTGTCAAATTCTCTGTTTCTATTTGTTTTATGGTCAACTATATAGAGGGTATTGTCTTTAGAGAAGACGAAGTCTAATTTTCCCCTTAAAAAAACCGATGAATCGGAAAAATCCTCCACCACCCTCAACTCCCTATCAACTGCCAACTCCAGCTCAGCAACGGATATCTTGCTCTTCCCAGCCCTTTTAAGTTGACCGTTAACAAACTTGATGATATTCGGGAAGAACTCTGTAATCTTTTTCTCTTCAACAGAAGGTTCTTCTTTCTTAAAAAGAGCAGTAAAGTAGTAAAGTAAGTCTTTGTTTAAAGGTTTTTCCCTTTTAAACGCCGTTTTCAGCGCGTTTTCTAAAACAAAGTGAACGCCGCTTCCTATCAGTAGAAAATCAGCCTTTTCTAAAGGTTCAACCTTTTCAACGTATCGCCAGTAAAACTCGTATTGACACTTTTTCGCCTTTTGAACTTTTGAAAAAGACCACGGGCGCAAATGCTCTAACTCTATTTTCATCTAACCTGAAGCTCCCGTAGAGTTTCTAACGCTCTTTCAATTGCCTCCTCTACCGGAACTTCTATCTTTTCTCCCGTTTTTCTTACCTTTACTTCTACCTTACCTTCTGAAATTTTCTTGCCTACAATAACTTGAATAGGAATTCCTATAAGGTCTGCGTCTTTAAACTTAAATCCAGGTCTTGCGTTTCTATCGTCTATTAGAACGTCCAATCCTTTACTCTTTAGTTCTTCGTAAATCTTTTCTGCAGTCTCTCTTATTTCGTCGTTCTTTACGTTAACAGGAATAACGATTATTTCAAACGGAGCAATTTCCGGCGTCCATACAATTCCGTTCTCATCGTAGTTCTGTTCAACAGCAGCAGCCATTACCCTCGTTACGCCTATCCCGTAGCATCCCATAACTATCGGCTTTTCTTCGCCGTTTTCATCTACGAACGTGGCGTTCATCGCTTCGCTGTACTTCGTTCCCAATTTAAAGATGTGTCCTACCTCTATGCCTCTTTTTTCGGTTAGAGGATTCCCGCACTTTGGACACGGCTCTCCGCCTTTCACCTCTGCTACGTCAACAAACGCTTCTACTTTAAAATCTCTTTCCCAGTTTACGTTTTTCAGGTGGTAATCCTTTTCTCCTGCTCCTGCTACAAAGTTCACCATCGGAATTACTGAGTAATCGGCGTAAACCGGTATAGACAGGTTTATCGGAGATAAGAAACCTTTAGGTTGTCCGGTAAACTTTTCAATCTCTTCGTCCGTTGCAAGTCTTATCTCTTTTGCTTTGAAGACGTTTTTCAGCTTTGTTTCTTCTACGTCTTTGTCGCCCCTTATCGCTACTGCAACAGGTTTGCCGTCAACTATGTAAACTAACAGCTTGAGTATGCTATCTTGGGGGACGTTGAGGAACTCAGATACCTCTTCAATTCTTCTTACATTTGGAGTGGATACTTTTTCAATTTCTCTGAACAGACTTTCTCTGTTTTCTGGTATTTGTGGTTTTACCGCTTCAGCCTTTTCTGTGCTTGCGGCGTAACCACACTTTTCGCAGAACACCAACTTTCCTTCGCCTGTATCTGCGATAACCATAAATTCGTGAGAGAAGCTACCGCCAATCTCTCCGGTGTCAGCTTCAACCGCCTTGAACTGAAGTCCCATTCTGCTGAAAATTCTGGAGTACGTTTCGTACATGTTCCAGTATTCTCTTTCTGCGTCCTCGTCTGAAGCGTGGAAGGAGTAAGCGTCCTTCATAATAAACTCTCTTGCCCTCATAAGACCAAATCGGGGGCGAATTTCGTCTCTGAACTTTCTTCCTATCTGGTATAGGTTAAGCGGTAAATCTTTGTACGATTTAACTTCTTTTCTGACTAAATCGGTTATCATCTCTTCTGCGGTAGGTCCTAAAGCGTAGTTTCTGCCGTGTCTGTCTTCAAACTTAATCATCTCTTTTCCGTAAGCGTCCCACCTTCCGCTTTCTATCCACAGTTCCGCTGGATGCATTATTGGAAGGATTACCTCTTGGGCGCCAGCTTTGTTCATCTCTTCTCTGATGATTCTTTCTATTTTAAGCAGAACTCTTACGCCCAAAGGGAGTATGTCGTAAAGTCCTGAAGCCTTTTTTCTTATGAAACCTGCTCTTATGAGTAATTTGTGGCTTGGTATTTCTGCGTCTGCTGGTGATTCTTTTAGAGTTGGTGCAAACAGTCTGGAAAATCTCATTGTAAGCCTCCAAATAGCTGTGAATGGTGGAATTTTACATTAAAATTTAAGTAAATCTTTAGGAGAGATGGATATGAAATACTACTTTGCTTACGGCTCAAATATGAACCCTGAGCGTATGAAGGATAGGGGGGCGGATTTTAAGAGTCTGAGGAGAGCTATACTTAAGGGCTATAAGCTTGTTTTTAATAAAAAAAGTAAACGTTATGGTGGTTGTGCCAATATAGAGCCTGACGAAAATGCCATAGTAGAAGGTGTTCTATATGAACTTAAAGAGCCTGAAATTGCCATAAAACGCTTGGATTTTTATGAAGGTTATCCTGAAAACTACGATAGGGTTAAAGTTACGGTAGAAACGGAAGATGGCGAGAAGATTAAAGCCTTCACTTACATAGCACAACCAAGATATATTGATAGTACGGTTAGACCTTCAAAGAGGTATTTAGCTCATCTTCTAAAAGCTTGTGAGTTGGGGTTGCTGTCTCCTCAGTATTGCGAGAAGATAAAAAGGTTAGAAGAAACTCTTTAGCGTAAGGTTGAAATAGTAAACTCGCAGGATAAATTTATAGTCTGCACTGCGCCCGTAGCTCAACTGGATAGAGCGTGGGACTACGGATCCCAAGGTTGCAGGTTCGACTCCTGCCGGGCGCGCCACTTTTAAACTTTTAAGAGACCTATTTATGAATCATCTCTTCTTCCTTAGAGAAGCCCTTAAAGAAGCAGAAAAGGCATTTTCTTTAGGTGAAGTTCCTATAGGTGCTGTCATCGTTAAAGATAACCAGATTATTTCTCGTGCTTTTAACAGAAAGGAATTTCTTCAAGACCCTACAGCTCACGCAGAAATCTTAGCTATAAGAGAAGCTGCTTTGAAGTTCAATTCTTGGAGGTTAAACGATTGTATCCTTTACACAACTGTTGAACCGTGTGTAATGTGCTGCGGTGCTATAATACAGGCAAGGTTAAAGACAGTAGTTTATGGAGTTCCAGATAAGAAATTTGGTGGGGTAGAGAGTCTGTATTCTATATTGGGAGACGAAAGGAATAACCATAGACCTGAAGTTATCAAAATAGAATTCCCTCCCGCAGAGGAATTATTAAAGAGATTTTTTAAAATACTAAGGAAATAATAGAGGAGAGGTGCCGGAGCCTGGCTTAACGGGCCCGACTCGAAATCGGGTGACCCCTTAACCGGGGTCCGCGGGTTCAAATCCCGCCCTCTCCGCCATAAATTCTTTTTGGGAGTAGATATGGAAAAAGGAAAAGAAAAAAAGCAGTTTTCCCCTGAAGAAGCCAGGGAGAAAGCTTTAAAAGAAGCACTAAAAATAATAAGGAAAGAGTACGGCGATGGTTCAATAATGTACCTTGGGGAAAGACCTGTTGAAAAAATCCCCACCATCTCCACCGGCTCCATCGCCATAGACCGAGCCACCGGCATAGGTGGTATTCCAAGAGGAAGAATTACCGAAATCTACGGTCCGGAATCTTCCGGTAAAACCACTTTAGCCCTTCACGTTATAGCCAATGCACAGAAAGAAGGCGGAACTGCCGCTTTCATAGATGCCGAGCACGCTTTAGACCCAGTTTACGCCAAAAAGCTTGGAATAAACCTTGACGAATTGCTCATTTCCCAGCCAGACAGCGGTGAGCAGGCGCTTGAAATAGCCGAAACCCTCATAAGGAGCGGAGCGGTTGACGTTATAGTCGTTGACTCCGTTGCTGCGCTCGTTCCAGAAGCAGAAATAAAAGGAGATATGGGCGACTCTCACGTTGGTCTTCAGGCAAGGCTGATGTCTCAAGCTTTGAGAAAACTTACCGCTGCCGTTAACAAAAGTAACTGCGCCTTGATTTTCATCAACCAGGTTAGAGAGAAAATAGGCGGAATGGGCTACGGTGCTAACGAAACCACCACAGGCGGTAGAGCTCTGAAATTCTATGCCTCTATGCGCGTAGAGGTAAGAAACATAGGTCAGATAAAGAAAGGCGACGAAAGGATAGGTCACAACGCGAAAGTGAAAATAGTTAAAAACAAGTTAGCTCCACCATTTAGAGAAGCAGTGGTTGAGATATACTACGGCGAAGGTATATCAAAAGAAGCTGACCTCATTAACTTGGGAGAAGAACTTGGAATTATTAAGAAGAGCGGTTCCTGGTATTCCTACGGTGATATGAGGTTAGGACAGGGTAAAGAGAACGCAAGGCAATTCCTTAAAGAAAATCCGGAAATAGCGAAAGAGATAGAAGAGAAGGTACTGGAGGCTATAAATGCCGGCGGTTGATTTAGATAAGCTTTTAACGCAAGCTTTTAAGCTTGGAGCTTCTGACGTTCACCTTAGGGTAAAAATCCCCCCTATGTTCAGAATTAACGGTAAGCTGGTTAAAACAGACTTACCTCCCCTTGAGATGAGCGACGTTTTAGCCTTTGTTAAAAAAGTCCTTCCTGAAGAAAAAAGGAAGGAGCTTCCGTACATAAAGAATATAGACTTAGCTTACAGTATCCCTGGCGTGTGTCGCTTCAGGGTTAACGTGTTCAAGCAAAGGGGAACGTTTGCAATTGTTATGAGAGCCATTCCTGCCAAAGTTCCGCAGATAGACGAACTTAACCTGCCGCCGGTGTTGAAAGAGATAGCCCTTTACCCGAGAGGATTGGTTTTGGTTACAGGAACTACCGGTTCTGGTAAGTCCACCACTTTGGCTGCGATGCTTGAAGAACTTAACAACAGGGATTCCCGCGTTGTGATAACGATAGAAGACCCAATTGAATACCTTCATAAAGATAAAAAGTGCATCTTTTACCAAAGAGAAATAGGGGACGATGCAGAAGACTTTTTTACAGCCTTGAGAGCAGCGCTCCGCGAAGACCCCGATGTAATATTGGTTGGTGAGATGAGAGACCCGGAAACCGTCAGAACTGCCCTTGATGCGGCAGAAACCGGTCACATGGTTTTCTCCACCCTTCACACCTTGGACGCAAAAGAAACGATAAACAGGATAATTTCCTTCTTCCCTCCTTACCACCAGCAGGCTATAAGATTTCAGCTTGCTTCTGTTTTGAAGGCGACCATATCCCAAAGGCTTCTGCCCAAAGCCGACGGCGTCGGTAGAGTGCCTGCCGTAGAGGTAATGATTGTTACAGAAGCTATAAGAGAAAGAATTATGAACCCTGAACTCACTGAAGAAATTCCAGAATTCATTGAAAAAGGAAGAGAAGTTTACGGCTCTCAAACCTTCGACCAGTCTCTCTACGACCTCTGGAAGAAAGGTCTTATCACGAAAGAGGATGCAATCAAGTATGCTACGCGTCCTGACGACCTGAAACTCAAGATGGAAGGTATATTTACAGGTGGACTTGACGTATAAAGAAGCGCTTGCCTACGCCTTAAAGCTTCTGGCGGGAAAGGATTACACCGTTTGTCAGATTGAAGGTAAACTCTCTAAAAGATTTCCTCCTGATGCTGTTGCGTTTGTTCTTGAATACCTATCTTCTAAAAACTTCTTGAACGACTACCGCTTTGCTCTAAACTACTTTCAGTCAAAAATGGAAAAAGGATGGGGGAGAAAGAAAATACGCTACCACCTAAAGCTAAAGGGAATTTCAGAGGAAATTATAAACGCCGTTGAAAACGATGTTGAATTTGATTACTCCTTTGTAGAAAAAGAAATTGACAGGAAGTATGACCTATCGGACAGGAAAGATAGGGAAAGGGCGGCGAGGTTCCTCTCTTCCAGAGGTTTCACCGCCGGTGAGATATTTAATCTTCTTGAGAGAAAATAGACTTAAACGCTTCAAAAGCCTTGTCTAAGTTCGTTAGATTTCTAACACCGCCTTGAGCCATATCCGGTCTTCCGCCGCCTTTACCGTCAAGGATTGGCGCTATCTGCCTTATTATCTCGCCGGCTTTAAACTTATTGGTTAGTTCCTTGCTTAAAGCTATCAGCAGCGTTGCTTTTCCGTCTTTGATACCAACTAACATTACCGCTGCCGGAAGTTTTGACTTATTCCTTACTACATCTGCAATTTCCATTAATTCTTTACCGCCAAATCCTTCCATCTTGGCAGTTATCACTTTAACGCCGTTTATCACGGGTGCGTTTTCCACTATTTCGTCAACTTGAGAGGTAGCCAACTTCTTTTTAATTCTCTCAACTTCTCTTTCTTTCTCTTTCAGTTCTTCTTTCAGCTTTTCTATCTTCTGAACTATCTGTTCTTCTGGCACTTCAAGTGTTGCTTTTACCTTTTCTAACGTATTCTCTTTTTCCGTTACCCAGTCAAAGGCTTCAAAACCCGTTAAAGCTTCTATTCTTCTTGTTCCCGAAGCGACGGAAGATTCTGAAGTAATCTTAAACAGCCCTATGTCTCCACTTCTCTTCACGTGAGTTCCACCGCACAGTTCAACACTGACTCCGCCAACGTCAACGACTCTAACGACATCTCCATACTTTTCGCCAAAGAGCGCTATTGCTCCCCTTTGGAGCGCTTCATCGTAAGGCATCTCTTCAACTTTAACTTCGTAGTTTTCAAGTATCCAGCGGTAAACCAGTCTTTCAACTTCTTTTAATTCCTCTTTTGTAGGTGCTTCAAAGTGAGTGAAGTCGAATCTCAGCCTATCTGGAAGAACTAAGGAACCTGCCTGTTTAACGTGGTTGCCCAATACTTCCCTTAACGCTTTGTGTAAAAGGTGAGTAGCCGTGTGCGCTCTTGCTATCGCCTTTCTCCTTTCTTCGTTTACTCTGGCGTCAACCGTCTCGCCCGGCTTTACTGTTCCCTTTAACACCTTTACCTTGTGGGCTATAAGTTTTTCTGTTAGGTATTGAGTATCTAATACTTCAGCTTTAAAGTTTGCTCCTTCAATAATTCCCGTATCTCCTACCTGTCCGCCCTTTTCTCCGTAAAACGGCGTTTTGTCTAAAACGATAAAACCTTCTTCGCCTTCTTTCAGCTCGCTTACCGGTTTTTCTTCCTTTATCAGCGCTGTTACTGTTGCTTTTGTGGATAAGGTGTCGTAGCCTACAAATTCCGTTGGCTTTTCCTCTGAAAGCTTTTGAATTTCCGGGTCAATAACCTTTTGAACGCCACCTTTCCAGGACTTTCTTGCCCTTTCTCTCTGTTCTTTTAAAAGTTTTTCAAAACCTTCTATGTCAACGTTTAGGTTTTCGTCATTTGCAACTTCCATTATCAGGTCAACGGGGAATCCGTAGGTGTCGTAAAGTCTAAAAACCTCTTCTCCTGGGATTGTCTTTTCGCCCTTTTCTTTAACGGATTCAACAACTTCTTGCAGCAGAAAAATCCCCTTCTCCAGCGTCTTTGAAAACCTCTCTTCCTCTTTAAGGGTAACTCTTTTAATGAAATCAAGGTTTTCTGAAACTTCCGGGTAAACGTCTCCCATAATTTCTGAAACTACATCAACGCCTTCAAATAGAAATGGCTTTTCTATTCCCAACAGCCTTCCGTGTCTTGAAGCTCTTCTGATAATTCTTCTTAAAACGTATCCCCTACCTTCGTTTGATGGAAGAACGCCGTCGGCAATCAAAAATGTCAGCGCTCTCAAGTGGTCTGCGATAACCCTCATAGAAACGTCTTTTTCTTCGCTCTTTCCGTAGGGGATTTTAGATAAGTCTGAAGCCCATTTAACCAGTGGAAAGAGCAGGTCAGTTTCGTAGTTTGAGGGAACGTTCTGAAGAACGGAAGCTATCCTTTCAAGCCCCATTCCCGTATCTATTGAAGGTTTTGCCAGCGGTGACAGGTTGCCCTTTTCGTCCCTTTCAAACTGCATAAAAACAAGGTTCCATATTTCAAGGTATCTGTCGCAGTCGCACTTACCGATGCCGCAGTTTTCGCCGCAGGCAAACTCTTCTCCCCTGTCAAAGTAAATTTCACTACACGGACCGCAGGGTCCTGTGTCGCCCATAGCCCAGAAGTTATCTTTTTCTCCCAATTTAAAGATTTTATTTTCCGGAATGCCTATGTGCTTGTTCCATATCTCAAATGCTTCATCGTCCTTTTCGTAAACGGAAACGTAGAGTCTTTCTTCAGGTAGTTTAAAGACTTTTGTTACCAGCTCCCAGGCAAACTCTATCGCTTCTTTCTTAAAGTAATCGCCGAAAGAAAAGTTCCCTAACATTTCAAAAAATGTGTGGTGTCTTCCCGTTTTACCGACGTTTTCAAGGTCGTTGTGCTTTCCGCCTGCTCTCATACACTTCTGGCAGGAAGTTGCCCTTTTAAACGGCGGAACCTCTTTCCCCAAAAAGTAGTCTTTAAACTGAACCATTCCCGCGTTTGTGAAAAGGAGCGTCGGGTCGTTGTGGGGAATGAGTGGGGAACTTTTTACGCGCGTGTGACCTTTATCTTCAAAAAACTTTAAAAAAGTTTCCCTTATCTCTTTGCCGCTTAACTTTTCCATAACTTCTCCAGCTTAAAGTTTGGTGGGAAATTTTATCATTAAGGTGATAATATAGCCTGTGAACTCTTTGAAGGGGGCAAAAATGTCCGCAGCGGTTGTGATTTTTTCCGGGGGTTTGGATTCAACGACGGCTCTCTACTGGGCAAAGAAGCACTTTGACGAAGTCTACGCCATTACTTTTGACTACGGCCAGAGGCACTCAATAGAAGTTGAGATGGCTAAAATAACGGCAAAAAACGCAGGTGTGAAGGAGCACTTTATATTTGAGATAGACCTGTCAAAAATAGGCGGTTCAGCTCTTACGGATAGAAGTATAGAAGTCCCTGAAGCTAAGTCAGTAGAGGAAGTTTTGAGCAGGGGTATCCCTTCCACTTACGTGCCTTTTAGAAACGGAATATTTATATCCATAGCTGCGGCTTACGCAGAGACGAAAGGAACTACTGACATCGTTGGTGGCTGGAACGCCGTTGATTACAGCGGTTATCCTGACTGCAGACCGGAATTTTTAAAGGCTATGGAAGAAGCTTTAAATAAAGGAACGAAAATAGGGGCTGAAGGTGGAAAGTGGACAATTCACGCCCCTCTCATTCACCTTACAAAAGGTGAAATTATCAAGTTAGGGCTTTCTTTGGGTGCTGATTATTCCTATTCAATATCCTGTTATCGTGGAGAGGAAATTCCCTGTATGAAGTGTGATAGCTGTATTTTAAGGGCAAAGGGATGGCTTGAAGCAGGAGAAGAGGACCATCTGATTAAGCGTTTAAGAGAGGAAGGGAAGATACAGGAATAGTGGTGCTGGCGGGGGGACTTGAACCCCCGACCTGGGCATTACGAGTGCCCCGCTCTGCCAACTGAGCTACGCCAGCGGACACAAAAAATATAGTAATTATTTCTCTTCCTTACAATACCTGTCGCACAAAGAAGGAACACCTAATTTGTGAAGAAGGATAGAGGAAGGACACAGTCCCGTTATTGCGTAGAACATGAGCATAAAGCCTATGAAAGCTGTAAAGTAGAAAAATCCTTTAATTCCTGTAATTAAACCGAGGATTGTGCTTGTAAAGGTAAAGAAACCTGCCATAAAGGTAGTAATTCTTTCCACATACCAACTGTCCGTTTTAGCTCTAAAAATAGCCATTAAACCTCCTATAAAATAGCATTAATTTGATTAAGAATATATTCTGAAAGCCGAATGGGTCAAGAACGCTACTCGTTTGAATTTGTGGAGTCTAAATTCAGGTTAAAGGTATCGTTTAAGTTCGTTTTTGTATTTTTTGTTGAGTTTGTTGAATTTGAAACTTCAGGGCTGGTAGCGTTTTCTTGCGTAGAGTTAGTTGCGTTAACTTCTATTTCAGCTTCTGAGTAAGGGTATATTATCTTGCAGGTTTTTGGAACTTCTGAGTAAAGTTTGTTGGCTGGTATGAAATTACCGCCGAAGCAGACGCCTGCAAACTCACCGCTGTAATTAAATACGAAGCCGTTATCTGTGCAGTTGCCGCTGAAATCTTCAAAGGAGAACCTTCCGTTGTTCTGCGGAACAGCTAAAACGTTTCTGTCTTCCAAATTTCCTTTTTCTACTTCGGGGGGCCAAAATCCTCTGACAATGTAGTTCACATCTACAATTCCGTCTCTACACAGGTAAACTTTGTGTGGCTTACCAAGCGTTAAATCGTCTGAAAGTTTTGTTTTTATGAAGTTCCACTCCATCAAAGAGAACGTTAACAGATGAATGCTCGTTCCGTTGTTTGTTCCCTTTACTTTAAATATCAGTGCTGGGTGATAGTTTATTCCTTCTTTTATCTCTTTGTAGAATTTTGGAATTATCTGTTTAAGTCTTTTAAGCCTTTCCCTATTGTAGTTATTTGTTGCGTTGGTAGTTTCCGAACCGTTAGCTATCTCTTCAAGGACAGGAATCGTCTGTTTTACAGATGGTAGCGCGTAAGAGGTTTCGTTTTCTACGATAACCTTTTTAACGTAAAAAGAAGGCTTGTAAAAAGAAACGATGATTCCTACAGAAAGCCCTATTATGAATGAAAATAGAATCATAAGAAAGGTTATAAACCTACTCATGCAGTTCCTCTAACTTTAACTTTGCTTTTATTCCTAGGTCGCTATTTGGGTTTATTTCAGCACACTTTTTTAGATACTTAGTGGCTAACTTTTTGTTTCCTTGCTTCAGGTATAGCATTCCTAAAGCATAGTAAGGATACTGAATTTTTGGGTAAAGGTTTATGAGCCTTACGTATATAACTTTTGCGTCTTCTGTCTTACCTTCTCTTTCTAAAATTTTTGCCAATTCTATGTAAGCCGGAACGTAGTCTGGATTGTTTTCTATCGCTTTAGCTAATTCCTTTTTTGCTTTCTCTAAGTTACCTTGCTTTTCGTCTAAAAGGGCTAATCGGAAATAGGCAACTTCAGGCGTAAGGTATAACGGGTTTGAGAGGGCTTTAAGGTAAAACTCTCTTGCTTTTTTAAGGTCTCCTTCCTGTTCGTAAAGTATTCCTAAGTTTAGGTACGCTTCAGAAAAGTCTGGTTTTAGAGAAAGCGCTTTCCTAAAGTTTTCCTCTGCTCTTTTAAGGTCTCCCCTTTTTAAGAACGCCAGACCTATGGCGTTGTAGATTTTGGGGTCATCAGGCGTTAGCTTTTTTGCCTTGAAAAAGTAGTTTAGCGCCAGAGGGATTTCGCCTAACTCAAGATAGGAAATACCAATCTGGTAGTAGCCTTCTGCCTTTTCTTTCGGTGTTGGCTTTGTCACCGTTTCTGCAGGAGGGGGTGGAGGAGGTGGTGGTTTTCTACTTTCTTTGTCGTTACCAAACAGGGAAGCGCATGAAGAAAACATTAAACAGAAAATCGGTATCAACAGCAGTTTTTTCATAGTCTCCCCTTGATTAGAAAGAGGGCTTCCATCCTTGTAGGTTCATTTCTCATAATGCCTTTAACGGCACTCGTTACGGTGTAAGAGCCTGGTTTTTTCACGCCTCTCATGACCATGCACAGGTGTTGCGCTTCTATTATAACCATTACGCCTTTGGCGTTCAGCTTTTCCATTATCGCAGTTGCTATCTGTTCGGTCATCCTTTCCTGAAGTTGAAGCCTTTTTGCGTAAACGTCAACAATTCTTGCTATTTTAGAAAGTCCTGTAACTTTATCTTCGTTTGGGATGTAGGCTACGTGAGCTTTACCGAAAAAGGGAAGCATGTGGTGTTCGCACATGGAATAGATGGGGATGTCTCTGACTATTATCATCTCATCGTACTTTTCAGAGAAAAGAACCATGTGGTTGTCGGGGCTGTCGGAATATCCTGACAGCACCTCTTCATACATCTTAGCAACTCTTTTAGGTGTATCTTTTAACCCTTCTCTGTTAGGGTCTTCGCCTATTGCTAAAAGGATTTCGCGAACAGCTTTTTCTATCCTTTCTTTATCTATGGGCAACCTAAGCCTCCAGTTGAGGATTTAATCCTAAACCGCCTATCTCTTCGTTTTTCTCTTTTTTCTTTTCACCACCTGAAGTTCCAGGAGATGCCGGTGGTTCTGTGTCCCTTGACGGAAGTTCGCCTTTTATTGCAAGGTCTATTTCCTCCCCTGTTAGCGTTTCTCTGTCAAGCAGTGCTTTTGCTAAGTTTTCAAGCTTTTCCATGTTGCTTGAGAGTATCTCTTTCGTCTTTTCGTAAGCTTCCTTAATTATTCTTTTAACTTCTTTGTCTATAAGGCGCTTCATATCTTCGCTTACCATTTCAGCCGGCTCGCCAAACTGCTCTTTCGTTTTTACAGCGATTGGACCTATGCGGTCGCTCATACCCCATTCGGCTACCATTTTTCTTGCAATTTCTGTGGCTCTTTCTATGTCGTTTCCTGCTCCGGTTGATATCGTTCCGAGCGCCAGCTCTTCTGCCACTCTTCCGCCAAACAGAACACAAAGTTTATCAAGGAGGTAATCTTTGGTGTAGGTGTACCTATCTTCTTCAGGCAACTGCTGAGTAATTCCTAAAGCCTTGCCCCTGGGGATTATCGTTACTTTGTGAACTTTGTCTGCATTGGGGAGGAGTTTTGCTACTAAAGCGTGTCCTGCTTCGTGGTAGGCGGTTGTTATCTTTTCCTGTTCCGAAAGAACCATGCTTTTTCTCTCTATTCCCATTGTTACTTTGTCTTTTGCTTCTTCTAAGTCTTCCATCGTTATCTTGCCGTGGTTTTTGCGAGCTGCTATGAGGGCTGCTTCGTTTACGATGTTCGCAAGGTCTGCGCCGGAAAATCCGGGCGTTGAGCGGGCTATAACTTCAAGGTCAACGTCTTCCGCTAAAGGTTTGTCTTTCGTGTGGATTTTGAGTATTTCAAGTCTTCCTTTAACGTCTGGTAGCGGAACGAATATCTGCCTGTCAAACCTTCCCGGTCTTAAAAGGGCGGGGTCTAAAATGTCTGGGCGGTTGGTTGCCGCTATTACTATTATCCCTTCTGAGCTTTCAAAGCCGTCCATTTCAACAAGTAGCTGGTTCAGGGTTTGTTCTCTTTCGTCGTGTCCGCCGGTAAATCCTCCGCCTCTTCTCCTTCCTACAGCGTCTATCTCGTCTATAAATACGATGCATGGAGCGTGTCTTTTAGCCTGTTCAAAGAGGTCTCTAACCCTTGAAGCTCCAACACCTACAAACATTTCAACGAACTCTGAACCGCTGACAGAGAGGAAAGGAACGTTGGCTTCTCCTGCTATTGCTTTTGCCAGTAGGGTTTTACCTGTTCCCGGTGCGCCGGCTAAGAGAACGCCTTTGGGAATGCGCCCGCCCAATTGCTGGTATTTGCGGGGATTTTTTAGAAAGTCAACGATTTCCGATACTTCTTCTTTAACTTCATCTATCCCTGCTACGTCTTTGAAAGTTACTTTGGGCTTATTGTCTATGAAGATTTTTGCTCTGCTTTTTGCGAAGGAGAGTGCCTTGTTGCTTCCTGCACTCATCTGACGCATCATGCTTATCCAGAGGAGTATGAGGAATATCATTGGAAGCCAGGAAACCAATATCGTTATGTACCACGGGCTTCCTTCCTGAGGCTTAACGTTGATTTCTACGCCTTTCTTTTGGAGTTTTGTGATTATGTCGTTGTATCCAGGCGGCAGGTAGGTTTCAAAGGGCTTTCCGTCAATGGTTACGCCGATGACTCTCTGCCCTTGAATTGTTACCTCTTTTACATGTCCCTGCTCTACCTGTTTTACGAACGTTGAGAAAGGCTCTGCGTGGTTTCTTACCTGATTAGCGTTTAAAAAGTTAAACGCTAAAATTATGAGTAGTGCTATTGAAAGCCAAAGAGCTATGCTTTTCACTATCTCCTTAACCTTGTCCATCTTCGTCTCCTTCTATGTAGGCTACGTATGGGAGTTCTCTGAACAGTTCGTTATAGTCAAGTCCGTAACCTACTACAAATTTATCAGGAATTTTAAAACCGACAAAGTCGGGGTAAATGTCAACGTTTTTTTCAACCTGCTTATCAAGTAGAACGCAGGTTTTGAGTTTCTTTGGCTTCTGTTTTTCTACCTCTTTTACTACAGTCTCTAAACTCTCTCCTGTGTCAAATATATCATCTAATATTAAAACGTTTTTACCTTTAAGGGTCAAATCTTTCGGGAAGTGAAGCTTCGTTTCCTTCTTCTGAGTTCCGCTGTAGCTTTTAACTCTCACAAACTCTACCGCTTCTACGTTTTTTAAGTTTCTTAAAATATCGGCGGTGAAGATAAACGCGCCTTTAAGGAGAGAAATTACGGTTATTGGTTCTCCGTTAAACGTTTTGGTTATTTCTTTCGCTAACTTTTCGGTTTTTTCCTTTATTTCACCTTCAGCTATCAGTTTTTTCAGTTTCACGCTTTTCTACCTTCACTCCTACGAAAGGTTTGCCTTTAATATATGCCTTAAATACATCGGGAATGTATATGATTTCTTCACCTGAGGTGATAATTGGGATTTGCCAGCGGAGGGTGGGGGGGATTTTCTTTTCCATGAGGAGTTTTTTTAAGGGTTTATGAAATTTCCCTAAGTTTACTTTGTCTCCAGGTTTTCGGTTTCTTACGGTTATTCCCTTTTCTTTAAACTGGGTGATTGGGAGCAAAGGCTCGCCTTCGTTTTCGGCAAAGTGAAGGGTGTAGAGGGGGGTGTGGAGGGTGGTGGGGATTTTTGTAACTTTGAAAGAAAAGGATTTCGGCTTTTCCTGTTCTTTCCTAATCTTAATAGTATTGTCTTCTTTTACAGCTTTGAATCCACTACCTAAATGAATTTCTTTATACCCTTCAGCGTCTGCCAACTTTTCTATATCTAACAGGTTTTTAAAGGAAAGCTTTCTGCCAGAAATCTGTTCAAAAGCTTTTTGTACAGCTTCCCTCCTTAAAAAAGGGTGTAGGGACTTGAACGTTTGAAGAGGAATTTTGATTTCATCTTTTTCTGTCCAGGCGTGTATTACGGTTTCCACTTCTTTATTAAGAAAATCTTCTAATAACCTTAAAGTTTCGCAGGTTTTGAGAAAGGCGCTTTCTAAAGAGGGGTTAATCTTCTTTAAAACGGGAATTACGTCAAGGCGAATTAGATTTCTTTCAAAAGATTTATCGTAGTTTGATGAATCTATTACGTAGGGTAGTTTTTCTTTCTTGGTGTATTCTTCAATCTCTTTACGGGTTATCTCTATTAGCGGTCTGATTACGTTGCCGCTTTTGGGCAAAAATCCCCTCAACCCCCTTATCCCCGTTCCTTTAGTTAAATTTAACAAAACGGTTTCCACCAAGTCTGAAGCTGTGTGGCCGGTGGCGATTTTCCCTCCACCTATTTCTTTTAGCGTTTTTCTCAGAAAATCATAGCGCTCTTTTCTTGCAATTGCCTCAACGTTTTTTCCTTTTGAAATTTCTTTAACGTTCCTTCTCTCAACAAACAGAGTTACGTTCCACTCATTGCACAGCTTCCTTACGAATTCCTCGTCTCTATCCGATTCTTCACCTCTTAGCATATGGTTAAGGTGGGCTGCAAAAACGTTTACTTTGAGTTTATCTTTTAGCTTTAGGAGGAGATAAAGAAGCGTTACAGAGTCGGGACCTCCTGAGAGAGCCACTAAAACGTTTTCTTTGGGATTGATTAAAGAATATTTTCGGATAGTGGAAATGAATTTTTTTTCAAGCATAATTTGGAAAACCTGAAAGGAAGGTTAATGGTGGCGACGGGTGGAGTCGAACCACCGACCTGGCGGGTATGAGCCGCCCGCTCTAACCACCTGAGCCACGTCGCCACTTGCAGAGTGTAATATAAACTTATTCAATATTAGTGTCAATCTCCGTATAATTCTTTGTCGTTTGCAATTTAAACAAAATTTTCTAAAATTCCACAACCCAGAGTTTTATTCGGAGGAAGAGGTGAAAAAAAGAGTAGTTTTAGCTTATTCTGGTGGACTTGATACTTCAGTTATCGTCGGGTGGCTTGCAGAGAGAGGTTTTGAAGTTATAACCTACACCGCTGACGTTGGTCAAGGTGAGGAGTTGGAAGAGATACCGGAAAAAGCGAAAGCTTCCGGTGCCGTTGAAGCGATAGTGGACGATATAAAAGAGGAATTTGCCAGAGAATACTGTTTACCTTTAATGAGGGCTGGCGCGCTTTACGAGGGCAAGTATCCTTTAATTTCCGCCCTTTCAAGACCTTTGATAGCTAAAAAGCTGGTAGAAGTTGCCCATAAGGTTAACGCCGACTACGTTGCTCACGGCTCTACTGGTAAAGGTAACGACCAGGTAAGATTTGAAGCTTCTGTATGGGCTTTAGACCCGGATATTGAAGTTTTAGCGCCTGTTAGGGAGTGGGAATTCAAGTCAAGGGAAGAGGAGATTGAATACGCTAAAAAGTGGGGAATTCCGGTAGTTGCTACCAAGGAAAAACCTTACTCCTACGATAGAAATCTCTGGGGTGTAGCTATTGAGGCTGGTCCTCTTGAAGACCCGTATACAGAACCTCCTGAAGATGCTTTCGTTATTACTGTTTCTCCTGAAAAAGCACCTGATACTCCAGAATACGTGGAGATTAAATTTGAAGAAGGTGTTCCTGTTGCCATTAACGGTAAAAGATACGATGAGTTATGGAAGTTGGTCTGGGACTTAAACGAAATAGCCGGTAAGCACGGATACGGTCGTATAGATATGGTTGAGAACAGGCTTGTAGGTATTAAATCAAGGGAGGTTTACGAATCACCTGCAGGGCTTTTACTTATAAGAGCTTACGACGAATTGGAAAGCTTAGTTTTGGATAGATTTACCTACCACTACAAGCAGAGTCATATAAGACATCCTTACGCTGAAATTGTTTATGAAGCGCTTTGGTTCACGCCGTTAAGAGAGTCTTTAGACGCTTTCAACAATGAATTGGCAAAACTTGTGACAGGAACGGTAAGGTTTAAGCTCTTTAAGGGTAATGCAGCTGTAGTTGGAAGGAAATCACCGAATTCCCTTTATATAGAAGACCTTGCAACTTACAGTCCAAAAGACTCATTTGACCATAAGGCAGGTGCAGCCTTTACGAAGGTTTGGAGTTTGCCACTTAAAGTGATGGGAAGAGTAAGAAAAGAGAGGAGGAAATAAGATGACTTATACGGTTGAAAAAGTTAATGACGTAGTATTAAGGGTAAAGATAGTTGGAGAACCGCAGGAAATTGAAAAAGAGATTAACGAAATCTGTAAAGAGATAAGGAAAACGGCAAAAGTTCCTGGATTTAGACCGGGAAAAGCTCCTGTTAACATTATCAAAAAGTATTACGAAGATACTATAAGAGATAGTCTTGTGAGGAGTTACGTTCCTGTAAAGCTTCAGGAAGTTGTAGAGAAGGAGAACATTCAGCTTCTATCAGACCCGGGAATAGAGGACCTGCAGTGTGACGTTAAGAATAATGCCTTTGAAGTGACGCTGATTCTTGAGAAGAAGCCGGAGATAGAGTTAAAGCCGGAAGACTACAAAAGTATAAAGGTAAAGAAAACGGTTAGGGAAATAACCGATGAAGACGTTGAAAAAGTCATAGAAGGAATGAGAAACCAGCTTGCAACCTGGAAGGAAGTAGAAAGAGAAGCTAAAGAAGGTGATTTAGTAGAAATTGAATATACCACAACTATTGAAGGTAAAGAAAACAGCGGTTCTGTTGCAGTTGTTTTAGGAGAGAAGCAGCTCTGGCCCGAAGTGGAAAAAGAGGTATTGGGCAAAAAGGCAGGTTATGAAGGAGAAATAACGTTTAAAGCTCCTGAAGATGAAAAGGTTTACGGAGATGCTGCTGGTAAAGAGGTAACTGTAAAGTTCAAGGTGAAAGCGGTAAAAGAGAAGGAGTTACCTGAAGTAAACGATGAATTTGCTAAGAAGTTAGGATTTGAGTCTGTTGAAGATATGAAATCAAAAATTAAGCAGGATTTAATTGATGCAGAAAAGAACAGACAGCAGGAAGAGGTTGAAGACCAGATTGTTGAGGAGATTTTAAAGAAGGTTAATATTCCTGTACCTCCATCTATGCTTGACCTTGAAATAAGAGCGCAGGCGGAAGCGCAGCTCAGAAGGCTTGCTCAGTTTGGCGTTGATGTCAATCAGATTAATCCTCAAACTGTAGTTGAAATGGTTAGACCTACTGCTGAGAAAACGGTAAAAGTTAAGCTTCTCCTTGAAAAAGTAGCTGAACTTGAAGGTTTGGAAGTAACAGATGAAGACTTAGATAAAGAGATAGAAAAGTTAGCCCAAGCTGCATTCGGCGGTGATTACGTTCAGGCAAGACAGTCCCTTGAAGAGAGGGGCTTGATAAACATGATTAAGCAGGACGTTCTCAGACAGAAAGCTCTTGATAGACTCATTGAACTTGCCGAAGTGGAAGAAGTTCCAGCAGAGAAAGAGGAAAAGAAAGAAGAGTAAAATCCCCCCTCTTTTGAGGGGGTTATTCCTTCGTTAATTTGTATCCTAACCTTGGAAGTGTTCTCAGGTACTTGCCTTTTTCTCCCAACTTTTTTCTCAGCCTGCTAATGTAAACGTCAACGGTTCGCGTAGTTTCGTTGTGGTCTGCTCCCCAGATTTTTTCTAACAGTTCTTCTCTTGAGAACAGTTCTTCGGGATGTTCAAGGAAAAATTCTAAAAGCTGTAGCTCTGTTTTTGTCAGGTATATCGGTTCTCCGTCAACAGTAACGGACTTAGACTTCCTGTCAAGCTTTATTCCCTCAAACTCTAAAACGTCTTTCTTTACATGTCCTGCCCTTCTAAGAACGGCTTCTATTCGCGCTAAAAGTTCTTTCATACTGAAAGGTTTTGTAACGTAGTCGTCCGCTCCTGCTGAAAAGCCTTTCAATTTTGTGTCTTCACTTGAAAGGGCTGTCAGTATAATCACCGGAATGTCTCTATTCTTTGGACTTCTCCTTATCCTTTTGCATATTTCCAGACCGTCAAGCCCTGGAAGCATAAGGTCTAAAATGGCTAAATCGTACTTAACTTTTTCAACTTTTTCAGCTGCTTCTTCTCCGTCTAAAATCCAGTCAACTTTGAAGTGGTTTTTTTCAAGGTTGTACTTTACTAAGTCTCCCAAGTCTTTGTCATCTTCAGCCAACAAAACGAGCATATGAAACCTCCTGCTATTTTAGTGTGAACGTATGGGGCAGTAGTTCTCCTAATGTAAAAGTGGTGGTATTTTCTCCGTTTGTTACTATTACTTCAAAGTTTTCAGGGAAAAATTCCCTTAAAACCTGACGGCAGGCGCCACAGGGGTAAGGCATTCCGTCCGGTGAGTAGATAAAGATACCTTTGAAGTCCTTTTTCCCTTCTGCAACCGCGCGGAATACGGCACACCTTTCAGCGCAGATTGTCAAACCGTAGGATGCGTTTTCAACGTTTACTCCGGCAACAGTTCCGTTTTTGCCGAACAGTAGAGCTACCACTCTGAATCGCGAGTATGGAGAGTAGCTTCTCTCAACGTACCTTTTTGCTTCTTTTAAAAGTTTTTCAAACAACCTTTTCCTCCGTAAACTAATGCTTAATTTTAACTTAAACGATTTTTATTGCGGGAAGGTGTTATGAAGGCAGTTAAGGCTGTGTTCAAAGATGGGGTGTTTGTCCCTGTTGAACCTGTTGGCTTGGGAGAGGGTGCTGAGGTTTTGGTTGTTTACGTTGAGAGCGCTTCAAAAGGGAATCCTGAGTGGTGGAATGAGATACCAGTAGAGGAGAAAAAGAAAGATGCTTTGAAGCTGTTTTCTGAAAAGCTGACTGCCGTTCCTTACATTGACGTGAAGGTGAGCGTTGACGGTGGGGAGATGGAAGTTTTTGTTTTGGTTCACGATGAAAGAGAGGTGGTAAGACCAGTTATGGAAGCGGGAATGAAGGTTTATGAGGAGACGGGTGTTTACGTTCCCATTCAGGTTATATCGGAGCGGAGATTGAACAGATGGAAAGAGCAGGGAAGCGAGATTTACCGAACGATAAGAGAAGGTGTGTCAATAAAATGAGAGATAAAAAGAGTCTGGAACGTTTGCCGGTTATGGGGATAGAGGTGACGGAGGTGAGGATTTTTCCTTTCGATACTTCCGGTATTGGAGGTAACGTTAGAGCTGTTGCGAATATTAAGTTAAATGACGTTTTGGAGATTAAAGATATAAAGATTGTTTATTCTAACAACGGTTATTTTATTCAGATGCCTTTAAAGAGAAGCAAAAGTGGAGAGTTTGTTCCGCTTGTTAACGTTCTAAATAAGGATTTATATTTACACATACGGAGAAAGATTTTGGATGAATTTAACCGCGTTATGGAGAAGTACGATGAAAAAGTTGATAGTTCTGTTTAGTTTTTTACCTGTTATCTTGACTGCGTGCGCTTCTGCTCCGGTGTCAAAGACTGATGCTGCCCTTTTAGGAGCTTTGGGCGGTGCTGCAGTTGGAGCTGCTACGCATAAGCATTATAAGGCATCTGCTAAAGACGCAGCTATTTACGGTGCAGTTGCAGGTGGAATATTAGGTTACGTTTTTGGTAACGACCAGCAGAATACTCATACAGTTCAAGCAGATTCCGACTATGAGGTGAAAACGAAAGACGGTAAAGTTATTCACGTTCATGAGAATTGGTACACCGTTGATAGCGAACCTGCACCTAACGTCAAGTAGTTAGTGGTGTCTTTTAAAGTAGCGGACGGCTCTTAAGAACTTCCAGTTGCGGAACTTCTTTGCAACATCTACTGGTGTTTCTCCTCTTTCGTTTTTTGCGTTTAGGTCTGCTCCTTTGCGAAGTAGGTATACTGCTGACCAAAAGCATTTTCTGTTTTTTGCGCAGAGGTGTAGAGGTGTATCTCCTATTAAATCTTTGGCGTTTACATTTGCTCCGTGTTTTATGAGTAGTTTTGCTATCGTCAGCCTCGCGTACATACCGCAGTAGTGGAGAGGTGTGTATCCGAACTTATCTCTGCTGTTTACGTCTGCTTTGTGCTTTATGAGTAATTCTGCTGCTTTTACGTTGTTAACGACTATCGCTTCATCTAAGGGAGTCATACCGTAGATATCTCTTACGTTAGGGTCTGCTCCTTTTCTTAGTAAGAGATTGACTAATTTAATATTTCCGCTGTCTATAGCGTAAAAGAGGGGAGTACGGTTGAACCTGTCTTTAACGTTTGGAGAAATACCTCTTTTCAGCTCAGATTCTACCTTGTCTAATTTTCCTGCCTTTGAGTAGTCAAATATTTTTAGCGTTTGGCATAAGACCAGGGTTGGTATGAATAGTAGAGTAAAAAGAAAGAGAGAAATTTTCTTTTTCACTCTTTCAACTCCTCAAGGAGTGATATTAGGTCGTCAAAGTCTTTTAGGTTCACGTAAAGCTTTTTATCCGGTGTAAACGTTGCTTTCCTGCTTTTTACCATTTCTACCAGCTTCTCTGTTTGGACGTTAGGGGTATCGCTGAAAGCTATTATCGCTTTCCCGGAAGGTGAAACGGTAATTTCCTTTACTCCTATCTGTTTTGCCAGCTTTTTGAGTTTCATGGTTTTGAAAATGTTGATTACGGGGTCTGGGATATAACCGTGAACTTCTCTCAGTTTTCTGACGGCTTCGTCGGGATTTTCTGAAGATGCCAATTCTGCGTATATCTTTACTCGTTCTTTTACATCTTCCACGTAATCTTCGGGAATGAACGCTTCCCACGGCAGGGTTATCTTTACATCTTCCTCTTCTTTTTCTTGAGAAACTTCTTCAAAGAGTTTGAGATACAGGTCAAGTCCTACCGTGTTGACGTAACCGCTCTGTTTTGGTCCTAACAGCGTTCCTGCACCTCTTATTTCAAGGTCTTTGACTGCTAATTGGAATCCTCCGCCTAAAGGCGAGAGTTTTTTCATTGCTTCAAGCCTTTTAACAGCTTCGGGCGTTAGTTTTGTTTTTGGTGAAATGAGCAGGTAGCAGTAGCCTTTTTCCACGCCTCTTCCTACCCTTCCTTTAAGCTGGTAGAGTTGCGATAGCCCGAACCTCTCTGCTCCTATAACTATCAGGGTGTTTGCAGATGGAACGTCAAGCCCCGATTCAACGATTGAGGTGGAGATGAGGATTTTTATCTTTCCTTCAAAGAAGTTGTGCATAATTCTTTCTATTTTATCCGACTTCATCTGTCCGTGAACTATCTCTACGGGAACGCCGGGGAACATCTCTTCCACTTTTGTTTTGAGCGGCTCTAACTCCTCTATATCGTTTTGAACGATGAATACCTGTCCATTCCTTTCTAACTCTCTTTCTATCGCCGTTTTAAGAATTCTGTCTGAGTATTTTGAAACTACTACTTTTGTTCCTCTCCTTCCTGGCGGTGGCGTTTCTATGACGGAGATATCTCTAAATCCTGAAAGAGCTGAGTAGAGAGTTCTCGGGATTGGGGTTGCGGATAGATATAGAACGTCAATGTTCTTCTTTAGTTTCGTCAGTTTTTCTTTTGTTTTTACGCCGAACTTGTGTTCTTCATCTATTATGAGAAGTCCTAAGTCTTTGAACTTAACGTCATCTTGGGTGAGCCTGTGGGTGCCGATGATAATGTCTATTTCGCCTTTTTCTAACTTTTCTAAGATTTCTTTCTGCTCTTTTTTTGATTTAAAACGGGAAATAACTTCTATGTTTACGGGAAAACCTTTAAACCTTTTCTTGAACGTTCTGTAGTGTTGGTCAACCAAAACGGTTGTAGGCGCTATAACTGCTACCTGTTTGCCTGACGTTACCGCTTTCATTGCTGCTCTCATTGCGACTTCCGTTTTGCCGTAGCCGACATCTCCGCAGATGAGTCTGTCCATCGGTTTTTCCGATTCCATATCTCTGTAAACGTCTTTTATTGCCTTTGCCTGGTCGGGCGTCAGGCGGTAGGGGAAGCGTTTTTCAAATTCCCTCAGCAAGTTTTCGTCGCCTTTCAGGCTTTCGCCAACAGCGTTTTTCCTTTCTTTGTAGAGTTCTGCTAACTCTTTTGCGAACTTAACGAGGGAAGCTTTGATTTTTCTTTCTAAGTTTTTCCAGGATGTGCCGCCTAATTTGTCGAGTTTGGGGGATTTTCCTCTGTATCCTGAATATTTGTATATACGGTCTATCTGAGTGAACGGAGCGAATAACTTTTCGCCGCCGGCGTATTCTATCTCTATGAAATCGTAAGTTTTTCCACCTATATTTCTGCTTACTATTCCTTGAAATATACCTATTCCGTAGTCTCTGTGGACTATTAGTGTTCCAGGTTCAAGCGCTGTTATGTCTTCTTTCTTCTGTTTGATTTCTGGTAGAAAATCCCCCTCCACCACCCACGCTATTTTCTCTTCATCCAGTCTGAATCCGCCAGAAGATATTCCTTTCTCAACGGTAGCTTTTACAGATAACTTCTTTAATGCCTTTTCAATTTCCTGTTTAAAAGTTTCCGTTGCCGTTATGATTCTAACTTCGTAGTTCAGAAGCTGACTGAGAACTTCATTTACGTTTTCTTCCGATAAGTTAGGTAAAGGCTTGACGCCAAAGTTAATTCCGCCGTTTATCGGCTTTTCGTATATTGCAAAAGTGTAATCGCCAAACCATACATCTTCAACGAACTTTTCCGGTTTTGCTGCCGGAACGCCTTCCCTTTTCAGTATTTCGTAATTTTCCTTCACCTGCTGCAGAAAACTTTCCGATGCTGTTCGTATCTGGTCAGGTTCTATAAGAACGGTAGCAAAATTTGAGCTTAAGTAGTCTTTTACTGAGGTTAAAGGAAAAATTTCAGGCAGGAGTTTATCCGCTCCGCTGAGTTCTCCTAAAATTAAATGTCTTTCGGCAACTTCCGGGTAGATATCTTCAATCTTCTTTAACGTTTCCTTATCTATCGGAACTTCAAGGAGGGGGAATATCTCAACTTTTTCTCTTTCCTCTCCGTTAACCGTTATCCTTTCAACTTCGTCTCCGAACAGCTCTACGGAAACTCTACTGCCTAAAGGCATTACAACTTCAACGTGGTCACCTTTAACAGAAAACTCTCCTTCTTCAGGTTCGCTGTCAACTCTCCTGTAGCCCATAGAAGACAAACTTTTTGACAGGCTATCGTAGTTTATCTCTTCTCCCTTTTTTATAGACAAAACCCTTTCTATAAGGATTTCTGGAGGAATGACTTTCTGCATAAGCGCTTGAGGTGTTGAGACAACAACCTGTGGATAGTTTTCTATTAACCTGTAGAGAGATGATAGTCTTTTGAACTGGTAGAGTGATAAAGGAGATGAAACGTCTAAAGGAGGAACGTCCCAGGAAGGCAAGAAAACAGCTTTTATTCCTTGTCTTTTAAAGTCTTCCGTTAACGCTTCTCCTATGAGTTCTGAAGGAGAGATAACTAAGACTTGCTCTTTGAGCGTTGGTAGAATTTCCTTTAAAAGCAGAGATTTTGAAGCGCCGGGAAGACCATAGACCTTGGGTTTTTCTCCAGACTTGATGCTACCTTTGAGAACTTTTAAGGCTCTTTTAAACATTCTTTTTAGGTTGCTCTCCCTTCAACTAACTTTGCTTCTCTCTGCATCAACCTGTTAAAGAGGGTGTCCCAGAAAATAGTTAAGTTACCTCTACCTCCGTGTTCTTCAAAGAACTTAACGGAATCTTCCAATTCACCGCCTAAAAGCTCAAAGAACGTATCGTTTAGCAACCCTCTATCTATTTTATCTTGGTTGTAGAGGAAGAAATCTGCAACGATAGTTCTTGCAAGTCTTTCAATCTTCTCAGACATTCTTGCCCCCTAAAAGGTCAAGTAGCTTTGCGAGGGTTTCCTTTAGCTTTTCCCGCTCAACGACCATATCAATGAGTCCGTGCTCTAAAAGGAATTCTGACCTTTGAAAGCCTTTCGGTAGCTTTTGCCTTATCGTTTGTTCAATTACGCGGGGACCGGCGAAACCTATAAGAGCCTTCGGCTCTGCGATGATTACGTCCCCAAGGAAAGCAAAGCTCGCAGATACTCCGCCCATTGTAGGATGGGTAAGGACGGAGATGTAAGGAACCCCCCTTTCCTCAAGGAGCGTAAGGGCTGCAGATGTCTTTGCCATCTGCATGAGGGAAACGATTCCTTCCTGCATTCTTGCACCGCCGGAAGCAGCAATGCAGATAAACGGAATTCCTTCTTCTGCAGCCCTTTCTATGTTTCTGGTTACCTTCTCGCCGGCCACCGCACCCATACTTCCGCCCATGAAGCGGAAGTCAAAACAGCTTACGTATGCGGGCTTGCCGCCTATAAGTCCTTTAGCGTTTATAACTGCATCTTTTAAACCGGTCTTTTCCTGCGCTTCTTTAATTCTTTGGGTGTACGGTTTTCTGTCGGAAAACTCTAAAACATCGGTAGGTTCAAGGTTTGCATCTAACTCTTCAAATTCGCCGTTGTCAAAAATCATGTACAACCTATCTTTCGCAGGAACGGGGAAGTGATGTCCACACTTTGGACATACCATTAGGTTGTTCTCAAGTTCCCCGCGGAAAAGGAGAGTTTTGCAGTTATCACACTTTATCCATAACCCACTGGGAACCTGAGAACTAACTCTGCCTTCCCTCTCTAACCTGCGCTTAAAAAAACGTTCAAACATTAATTGTTAACCTCTAAAGCAAGCTATCTGCGGTAAAATGTTTAAAAGCTCTCTGAACGCTTCAGAAGATATCGTGTAATATACTTTATTCCCTTTTCTCGTTTTTGCAACTATACCTTTGTATCTGAGAGTTCTTAAGTGCTGGGAGAGGGAAGACTGAGAAATCCCCAACTCCTGTTCTAAGTCTGTTACGCACATAGGCTTGTCTTTAAGCGTAAAGAGAATCTTTAAACGTACTGGAGAAGCCAAAGCTTTTAGACATTCTGCACCTTCTTCTATTCTTTCATCGTCAAGGACTATTTTACTCTCCTTTGCCATCATTCCTCCTGACTTTTATAGTTTTCTTAATTTTACCTTTTTTAATGGGATTTTTGCAACAGTTAAAAATATAAAATAAATAGAATTGTAGTTTCAAGCTTGTTGGAGCATAATATACGATTGGGAGATTACAATTTCAACGTTTTTATGTTAAAAGTTAGTTAGATAAAGCTTATATTTTAGGAGGTTGAGAATAATGAAAAAAATTCATACTGAAAAAGCACCTGTTCCGGTAGGTCCTTACTCTCAAGGAATACTCTACGGTAACTTTCTATTTACTGCTGGTCAGGTAGGAATAGACCCTCAAACGGGGAAGTTGGTAGAAGGCTTTGAAAATCAGGTCAGGCAGTGCTTAAAAAACCTTGAAGCAGTCTTGAACGCTGCCGGCGCAAGTAAGTGTAGTATTGTAAAGGTTTCGGTGTTTCTGACAGATATTTCTAAATTTGCCGAGTTTAACGCTATTTATGAAGATTTTTTGAAGGATTGTCCTGTTAAGCCTGCGCGTTCTGTTGTAGAGGTTTCTGCTCTACCGTTAGGCGCGGAAGTGGAGGTGGAATGTATAGCGGTGAGAGGTTAGGAACTCTTTACGTTGTTGCTACGCCGATAGGAAACCTTGAAGATATAACTCTGCGGGCTCTTAACGTGTTGAAAGATGTAGATATTATCGCTTGTGAAGATACGAGGCAGACAAAGAAACTTTTAACTCATTATGGAATAGGTGGTAAAAAGTTAGTGCCTTACCACGAACATAACGAGGAACAGCAGTCGGAGAAGCTCCTTTCTTTTCTTGTTGAAGGAAAGAGTATTGCGCTTGTTTCAGACAGTGGAACTCCTTGTATAAGCGACCCGGGATATAGACTGGTAAAAAAAGCAAGAGAGGCTGGAATTAAAGTTGTTCCTATTCCTGGAGCTTCTGCCGTTATTGCTGCTTTGAGCGCTTCGGGGTTTCCTACCGATGCTTTTACGTTTTTCGGTTTTTTACCTAAAAAGGAAGGTCAGTTGAGGAGGAAATTGGAAGAGATTTTTGGTTATCCTCATACGGTAGTTTGTTACGAGTCCCCGCATCGGTTAAAGAGAACTCTTGAAATAATTGCCGAAATGGATTCAGAAAGGGAGATAGGAATTTTTAAGGAGATAACGAAAATAAACGAACTTTTCCTTAAAGGAACTGCCGGTCAGTTGTTGGAAGAGCTTGAGAAGAGAGGTGCGTTTAAAGGTGAGTTTGTGATTTTGTTCCCTCCAAAGAAGGAGAAAGAGAGTGATTTTGACGTTGAGGGGATGTTGGAGGAGTTGAAGGAGGGGGGATTTTCTATGAAAGAAGCAGTAAAAAAGGTGCGAGAGTTGACAAATCTTCCCAAAAGGGAAGTTTATGCTAAGGCGTTAAAGATTTTTAGGGGCGATAATAACTGATTTCTCTATTTCTTTTCATAAACTTGGCTACTAAAACTCCAGCTAAAAAACCGCCAAGGTGGGCAAACCAGGCAACGCCTCCCATAGATAGGTGGTGAACCGAAAGTAACGCACTTGTGAACTGGAAGATAAACCATATAGCAATCCATAGAGCAGCTGGAAGAACGATGATGTCAATAATAAAGAATATGAAAACCAGCGTTACAATCTGCGCTCTGGGGAAGAAAACCATATAAGCACCTAAAACGCCGCTTATGGCACCTGACGCTCCTATTAGTGGAATGTCAGAATTGGGATATACTAAAACCTGTATGAGGGCTGCGACTATTCCACAGAACGTATAAAAGAAGAAGTATTTAAGTTTACCCATAGTGTCTTCTACGTTGTCTCCGAAGACCCACAGGAACAGCATGTTGCCGATTATATGCATAAATCCGCCGTGAAGGTATTGATAGGAGACCAGGTTGCCGTAAGGCGTTAGCGGGTCGGGAGGGGGGATATCAACGCCGTGAAAGACTTCATAGGGAATGACGCCGAACATTTTTACAAATATCTGACTGTAAGGACCTAAGGAAAGCTCATAGAGAAAAACGAACGTGCAGAAAACGATAATACCTATGGTAACTATTGGTGTTGACCTGCTCGGATTGATGTCTTTTATCGGTATCACGCTCTCCCCCTATCCTGTGCTTCCAAATCCTCCTTCTCCCCGAAGCGTTTTATCAAGGGATGAAACTTCTCTTGCTTCAAGCGGGAAGAACTTTCTTGGAATAAGCTGAACGGCTCTCCACGGTAGTTCTGGAACTTCTTTGCTTTCATCTACCCTGACCAGAGGAACTTTTATCGTTCCTCTGTAAGTCATATCAATAATTCCAACGGAGTTTGCCAGCATAAATCCGCTTTTAAAAATTGAAGAGCGAGGAACTAAATCAAAGTAAAAACCGGGCGGTGGTGAGACTCTTACGCCTGTGTCAAAGAAATAGACGTTCCCTTCTACTTTCAAGAGTTTTATCAGGTGTAAATCCCAGCCGCTGTCGGAGATCCGCTTTTTAAAAGGTGGAATTGCACCTTCTTCCAATGAAAAGAGGAAGGAAGTTCTTTCCCACTTTTTACCTACCAAAAAGGATAGAAACTTTTCAAAGAAGTGTTCAGAGCGTTCTTCCGTTTCTTCGTCGTATAGAGTGTGAAGGAAGAGGTTTGCACCTTCACCGGTCAGGAAGAAGCCATCTTCGCTTTTTACTGCGTTAAAAGAAGCTAAAAGTGTTTCCATCTGTCTCTCAAGGTTTCTAACGGCAGGAACGAAAACGGTTCTGTTCCCCCAAACGCCGCCAGCTTCAAAGACGCCTCTTAAAAAGTTTGCATCAACGGTTGTAACTTCAGGAATCCGGTCAATAGAGAGCCTAAAACCGGCAGGCGTACGTTCCAGCCTGCCACCTAAAATGGAATGAATTTTGACTGCGACGTCTAAAAAGGTATCTTCAAACTCTATCTGTTTGCCTTTTACGTGTATCCAGCCTGCTGTCCAGTTACTCATCGTTTCTCTCCGGTTCGGCGTAAAATCCCCCCTGCTCTCTCAACCTCTTTTCCTCTTCAGCAGTTACATCAATCCTGCTGAGCTTAGGTCTTCCCATCTGGTCAAACTCAACGATTTTCACAGGTATAACGTCGGACACTTTCAGGTGTTCAAAAATATTTTCTCTTATTTCAGGCGGAAGCTTTGATATGTGAACGAGTCCAATCTTACCCGGCGCAAGTTCTACAAACGCTCCGTAGTTTTCTACTCTCGTTACCTTACCTAAATAGGTGTTGCCAACTTCAAGGTCTTTAGTCACGTCTTCAATCATCTTTAATGCCTGAGCGGCAGCTTCTTCAGACGGAGCGGAAACTAAAACAGTTCCATCTTCTTTTATCGTTATCTTTACACCGGTTTTATCTATAATTGCCTTAATTGTCTTTCCGGAAGGTCCTATGAGGTCTCTTGACTTTTCAGGTTCTATCTTCGTAGAGATAATCCTTGGAGCGTAAGGTGAAACGTTCTCTCTTGGCTCTTTTATCACAGCATCCATCTTATCAAGGATAAACATTCTGCCTTCTCTTGCTTGAGCGAGCGCCTTTGATAGAACGTCTCTGCTTATTCCCTTGACTTTCAAGTCCATCTGGATAGCCGTAACGCCTTTCCTCGTTCCTGCCACTTTAAAGTCCATATCTCCAAGGTGGTCTTCATCACCTAAAATGTCAGAAAGAACTACAAACTTATCTCCTTCCATTATCAATCCCATAGCGATACCGGCAACCTGCGCCTTTATAGGAACGCCGGCGTCCATGAGCGACAGAGAGCCGCCGCAAACCGTTGCCATAGAAGAAGAACCGTTGGATTCCAAAATGTCAGAAACAACTCTGATAACGTAGGGGAATTCCTCTTCCGGTGGAATTACCGGAGCAAGAGCCCTTTCTGCAAGCGCTCCGTGTCCTATTTCCCTTCTTCCAGGACCTCTTAAAGGCGATATTTCGCCCACGCAGAAAGGCGGGAAGTTGTAGTGAAGCATAAACCTTTTCTGCTCTTCAGGCATTAACCCTTCAACTAATTGATACTCTTCCGGCGTTCCAAGCGTCGTTGTAACCAGCGCCTGCGTCTGACCCCTTGTGAAGAGAGCTGAGCCGTGGGCTCTTGGCAACAGTCCAACCTCTATGGTAATCGGGCGAATTTCGTCCGGCTTTCTTCCATCTATTCTTACGCCTTTTTCTAAAACCATCTGACGAACGAACTTCTTCTCTGCTTCGTTAAAGGCTTCTTTCGCTAATGCCTGTTCCTCTTCCGGAATGTTCAGCTCAATAAACATAAGCTCTCTGAGTTCGCGGAGTTTCATTCTCCTTTCGTGCTTGTCGGGAATGGTGATTATCGGTTCAATCCTTTCAAATACCCACTTCTCAATCTTTTCCTTTGTAGCTTCATCAAGTGAAGGTGCAACGAATTCATACTTCTCTTTACCGGCTATCTCTCTTAACTCTTCCTGTGCTTTTATGATTTTCTTGATTTCTTCGTGGGCAAAGAGGATTGCGTCTAAAACTTCCTCTTCGGGAACCTCTTTTGCTCCCCCTTCAACCATTACAACGGCGTCTTCAGTTCCAGAAACTACAAGGTTGATGTCCGCTTCCTGAAGGGATTCGTAGGAAGGGTTGACCACTAACTCGCCGTTAATTCTTGCAACTCTTACTGCACCTACAGGCTTTTCAAATGGAATTCTTGAAATATGCAGTGCAGCTGAAGCGCCGTTGATTGCCAGAACTGCAGGGTCGTTTCCCTGGTCGGCTGATATAACGAAGGCTACTACCTGAACGTCGTTTCTGAAACCTTTTGGGAATATCGGTCTGATTGAGCGGTCTATAACTCTTGATTTTAGAACTTCTTCATCTGTTGGTTTCCCTTCGCGCTTGATGAAGCCGCCGGGGATTTTACCTGCAGCGTAAGCCCTTTCTCTGTATTCAACTAAGAGAGGGAAGAAATCTATATCTTCTCTCGGCTCATCGCTCATTACGGCTGTTACCAAAACCTTCGTATCGCCCTGAGAAACGATTACAGAGCCGTCTGCCTGTTTTGCTACTTTTCCCGTCTGAAAACTTAACGGACGACCTCCAACTTCTATGGAAACTTCGGATATTGGCATTTTTGACCTCCAGTGGTTTTTAATCTCAAAGAGAAAAATATCAAAATAGTTCTTAAAAGGCAAAGGTAAAGGTGCTTTAGGGGGGTGGGAGGGGGGATTTTATGAAAAGGAGCGGAAGGTGCCCGCTCCGTAGAGTTATTTTCTAAGACCTAACTTAAGAACGATGTTCTGATATCTGTTAAAGTCTTTTTCTTTAAGGTATTTGAGGAGTTTCTTTCTTCTACCAACTAATCTTTGAAGAGCTCTCTTGTTGTAGTTATCGTGTTTATGAACTTTAAAGTGTTCTGTAAGGTTTTTAATTCTTTCAGTTAAGAGTGCAATCTGAACTTCTGGTGAACCTGTATCTTTTTCGTGAAAACCATACTTTTTAATGATTTCCTGCTTAATGTCCTTATCTACTGGCATTTATAAACCTCCCGAAAAACTGTTTAATCTTCACCGGTGGCAAAAGGCAAATGGAAATTTAACAACAATTGCGCCGTTTGTAAAGACCTGTTAGAAGGTTTTACAGAAGTTTTTCTAACTTTATGATTTCTTCCAACTCTTTCGTTTTGGAGTAAGCTCTCTTTATAAGTTTTTCATCTTTGGAGTAGGTTAAGATATCTCTGTAGAGTTCAAGAGCTTCTTTGTGCTTTCCACCTTCGTATAGGGCATCGGCTACTATTTCTGCCACTTCGCAGTATTCTTCATCTGAGATTTCTGGGTTTTTCAGTACCTTCCTGCCCCATTCGGCAATGTCTGAAAACCTGTCCTGGTCAAAGAGGATAATTGCCAGTTCGGCGAAAGCGTCCAAAACCATCCATACGTTACCGGATGTGGTTATTATCTCTTTCAGTATAAACTCAGCTTCATCAAACTTACCTTTCTCTGCTAAAAACTCTGCTAAAACTTTTAAAGCGTCTTCTTTTACGAAACCTTCCGATTTTGATACAGCCAATCGGTAGTAGTATTCGGCTAACTCTTCCTTCCCTAAAAGGTCGTAGAGGGCTGCTGCGCTCTGAATGACGTAAGTAGCATCGGGGAAAAGTTCAAGTGTTGATATTACAACTTCAAGGGCACTTTCATAATCTTCTTCCTGAACGAAGACTTCTGCTAATTTCTGCCTGTATTCAACGTTTTTGAAATCTAAGAGACACGCTTTTGACAATTCCTCTTTTGCTTCTTCAAACTTTCCAGCATCTGCCAAGACTTTGCCTAATTCAAAGTGTAGTTCGGGACTATCAAGTCTTGAAAGTGCGTCTTTTAGCACTTCTATCGCTTTAAGGTAGTTTCTTCTGAAGTAGTAGATTCTTGCTAATTCTATGTAAGGGAATGGACTAAACGGGTCAAGAGTTTTTATCTCTTCAAGAACTTTAATCTGCTTCTTAACTGTTCCTATCTCTTTGTAGATGCTGTAAAGGGTAAGGTATGCGGACTTGTCAAAAGGATTAAGCTCTATTGATTCAAAGAGTTCTTTTTCAGCATCTAAAAATTTCTTCTTTGCTGCCAAGTTTATGGCTTTGTTTATCTTCTCTTTTGAGCGAATTTCCCCGTCTAAAAACCTTGCTTCTTCAAGGCATCTTTCTGCTTCTTCGTTTCTTCCTATGCCTTCGTAAGCTTCAGCTAAGAGCAGGTAGTAGTCAACAGAACGAAACTTTACCTTCTCTAACTCATCTATTGCTCTTTTGTAGTTTTTACTTTTTATTAAGGATTCCGCTTTTTTTAGTATTGATGAGATATCGGCAGTTCTATCTTTGAATCTTTTGCTGTTCACGTTTGTCCGTTCTCCTTAGGGTAAACTTTAAGGTTGAGAAAGCCGCTAATTTTAAGTATAAATCCCTACTATGAAATTTCAACTGCTTTGGAGGCGTTATGCTATCAAAAATCAGGAACAACTTGCGTACCTTTAGTATATTCCTCTGGGTTGTAGCTGCTTCGTTTGTAGGAACGATTTTCCTGGTTTGGGGTAAAGGTTCCATCTCAGGTCCTTCCGCTAATGAGGTTGCTACCGTAAACGGTTTAGGTATCAATTTGGTTGAGTTTAACAGGGAGTATAACAGGGTACTTGAGGAGTTGAAGCAGCAGTACGGTAATCAGTATAGAAAGTTCTTAACAGATAAGGACATTAAACTCTTAGCCTTGCGCAACTTGATAAGAAGAAAGTTGATACTTAGCGAAACTGAAAAAGAAGGCATAAGGGTTAGCGATTGGGCTGTTGCTAAAGAGATTGAGAGTATGCCGATATTCCAGAAGAACGGAAAGTTTGATGTAAACCTTTACAAGAAAGTTTTGGCTGCTAACCACTTAACTCCTGAGCAGTTTGAAAGCGAGATAAGGGATGACCTGCTTGTTTCTAAGGTTACTTCTGTTGTTGGTTACTCCCCTTCCGTTACGAAGTTTGAGCTCAACAAGCTTTATAAAGAAATGTTTGGCAAGAGAAAGTTTAAGTTCAAGTTGTTTGGTTTGAATACCGATAATGTAACCGTCTCAGAGGATGAGCTTAAGAGTTACTATGAAAAGCATAAGAGTGAGTTTGCAGGAAACGCCACGGAAAAGTATTTCGTAGTTGAAATTCCTGTCTCTGAAAGTGGGGCAACGGAAAAGGCAGCCAAGGCGTTTAAGCTTGCAAAATCTGGTGATTTCAGCGCTTTAAATGGTTTTAATCCAAAGGAGGTTCCGCCTGGAAAAGCAAAGAAATTGATGGGAGATAAAGCAGTCTACTTTACGAAGGACAGTAAGTTCTTCTACGTTTACTACAGAGCTAAAACTTCAGAATCTTTGCCATTTGAAAAGGTTAAGTCTCAAATAGAAAAAGTTCTTAAAGAGCAGAAGGCATTTGAGGTTGCCAAGAAATTGGCTGAGAACTTCGTGAAGTCAAACGGGGCTTTGGAAAACGCTACCGACTTTTTGGATAGAGAGGAGTTTGCGAAAAAGTTTAAGCCTGTGAATCCTGCTGATGTTGAAAGAGCTTTTACTGCTAAAGTTGGTGAAAAATTGATTGTTCCTGTTGTGGACGGTTTTGTAGTTGTTTCACCTGAAACCGAAATAACAGTTACGCAGGTTGAACCGAAGAAAGAAGAGCAGCTGCGTGCCTACATTTTGGCTGTTAAGAGAAAGAGCAACGAAGTTAACTTCCTGAACCTGCTTCAGCAGAAAGCAACGATTAAGATAAACAAGGAACTTTTGAGGCTGCAGCAATGAAAAGTATGACTGGATACGCCAAAGAGACGTTTAAAACGGAAGATATTGAAGTAACAGCAGAGATTAAGAGCCTAAACGGAAAGGCTTTGAGGATAAGGTTCTCTATTCCAAGGTTATTCAACCCTTTGATAACGGAAATTCAGTCTGTGATTGGTGAGGTTGTAAAGAGAGGGGAGGTTGACCTTTACCTGTTTTACAGACTTTCACCGGAGCTTGTTCCTGAAGTTTCAGTCAACTACGCTCAAGCTGAAAAGTATTTGAAAGCCGTTCAGAAAATTTCGGGCGTTTCGGGAAAGGAGATAACTGTAACTTTCAAAGATTTGCTTGCTATTCCTGAGATTTTCCAGAAAGAAGAGATGGACGTTGAACCGTTTAGGGAAGCCGTTATAAGTGCAGTTAAAAAAGCTGTTCTTAAGCTTGATGAGGTGAGAAGGATAGAGGGAGAAAAAATTAAAAGGTATCTTGAAGATAGGTTGAAAACTATAGAAGAAACGCTTTTGGAGATAGAGGAGGATATAGAGGGGATTGAGGGGAGGATTTTTGAAAGGTTGAAAGAAAAGGTAGAAAAACTCTTGAAAGATGTGGGAGTTGAGGAGGAAGAGTTCTTAAAACGTGTAGAAATGGAAGTGGCTTTCTTGGCTGAAAAGCAGGACGTTTCAGAAGAAGTTTCAAGGTTAAAGATGCATCTTAAAAGATTTAGGGAGCTTATAGACTCTGATGAACCGATTGGTAAGACGCTTGATTTCTTGTGTCAGGAGATGCACAGAGAGATTAATACGCTTGGAAATAAATTGAAGGAGATTGATGTGACAGAACCTGTTTTGAAAATAAAATCCGAGATTGCAAGGATTAAGGAGCAAGTTCAGAACGTGGAATAGCCTGAGCAAGCAGGTCTGCAATATGAAGGGTTTTTACTCTCAGGTTTTCCCTCTCAATCCCTTCTGCTATATTCATAACACAACCTGGGCATTCTGTAACAACGATTTTAGCGCCGCTTTTTCCTATGTTTTTTGCCTTTTTTAACTGAATCTCTTTTGAAATTTCTGGATGTGAGAGTTTAAAAGAACCGCCCATTCCACAGCAGTTGTCAGCTTCTTCCATCTCTACATACTCTAAGTTTTCTACTGCTTTGAGAACTTCTATCGGGTAGTTCTTTGGAATGTTCTGTCCCCTTACAATGTGGCAGGGGTGGTGCCAGGTAACTTTCGTTTTTTGGGGGAGTTTCCAGTTCTTGATGGTATCAACTTCTTCGTAAAGTACCTCTATAAGCTCTTTTACGGGGATTTTTATGTATTCCTTTATGACGTGTCCACACGTTGCACAGGCTGTCACTACAAAGTCGTAATTATCCTGTTGAAATACCTGAACGTTCTTTTCTGCTAACTTTTCATACGTTTTTAAATCTCCGGCAAAGTAAGCCGGTGCACCGCAGCAAACCTGTTCTTCTGGAACGTGAACGGTGTATCCGAGTTGATTTAAAACCTTGACAACGTTTTCCGCCGTTTCGGTGTAAAAGTTGTTAAACATGCAACCCGTAAAGAAAAGGATTTTGCCTTTCTCATTTTTTGCTTTGTAGGTTTGATTTCTGTTGAAGGGTTTAGAGCTTATTTGAGGGAGGAGGACTTTGCCTAAGCGGGGGATTTTTATAGGTAAAAGGCGGTTTTGAGGACTTTGGGAGGAAACAGTAAAAAGTTTAGTAATGGGGGATAAAATTCCTAAAGCTTTAAGCGTTTTGTTGCTTGAAAAAACTTTAACAGCAGCCTTTTTCTCTACAGGAAGACCAAACTTTTCTGTCGCCAAGCTTCTTGCAGAGATGATTATCTTCTCATAATCAACGTTTAAAGGACAGATTTCTCTACACCTTAAGCAGGTTGTACACAGATTAAAAATGTCTGCAGCTTCTTTATCTAACTCAAGAACGCCTTTGTTTATCAGGTTAGCCAAGAATATCTTTCCCCTTGCTACTGATGGTTCTTCTTTTGTTACGTTGAATACCGGACATACCTGTCTGCAGCTTCCACATCTAACGCATTTTTCTAAAAGCTCTTTACTTAATCCTGCTATTTTTTTTGACATTTACTCTCCGAAGCAGAAGGTATAGTGGAAGTTTCAAATTTATAGCAGGACTTCGGAAGCGTCAAAAATGGGACCTTCAACGCAGCAACGTTTGTAACCGCTTGTTGTTTTTACAACGCAGCCAAGACACGCTCCAACACCACAAGCCATTCTCATGTCTAAAGAAAGGAAGCATTTAACTTTTAGTTTTTCTGCTGTTTCTTTTACTGCTTTCAGCATGGGTATTGGTCCACAAGCTATCCAGACTCTATCTTTAAACTCAGATAATCCTTCTGTTACAAACCCTTTTTTTCCGTAGCTGCCGTCTTCGGTGAAGGTGGTGGTGGGGATTTTGTATTTCTCAATAACCGGAAGTGCAGAAAGGTTTTCCTTGCTCTTTTCTCCGTAAAGAAGATGAACATCTTTTCCTGCTTGTAGAAATGTCTTCGCTGCCAAGAAAACGCCACCTATGCCTATTCCACCTGCTATGAAGAGATATCTGTCAAATTGGTCAGGAATGGAGTTTCCGAGGGGTAGTAAAACAGATACTTGTTCACCTTTTTTGAAAGTTGTAAGGAGTTTTGTTCCTCTTCCGTACACTCTGTAAATGAAAGAAATGTTGTTTTCTTCAACGTTAAATATTCCTAAAGGTCTCTTTAAAAGAGGGTCAAAGCTTTGAGGAGATGAAACACTGACCATAGCGAATTGACCAGGTTTTATCTTGTTAAGGAGTTTTCTATCGTTAATCTCAACGGTTAATAAGAAATCTTTCTCAGAAAGCTTGCGGTTTTCTACTATTTTGAAGTTCATATTAATCTCTCTTAGGACATACTTTTCCTTGTGCTATCTCTATAAGCGCTATAACGGTTTTCTTGTGTTCCTCACCTTTATCATCTTTACCGAAAGTATAAGAATCTACGCTATAAAGGTGCCTTGCTCTTTTTGCTGCTACGTGCACGGTCTCATAATAGTTTCCAACTTTTTCAACTACCGGTTCTAAAGGTATTCTTTTAGACATTCTCCGCCTCCTTTAAAAGTTCAACTATTGCTCTATCTTTTATGAGTTTATCAAACTGATTTTTTAACCTTTCCGTCTTACACTTTTCAGCGGTAATGATAGCCTTTAATTTATTAAATGCAACGTCTAAAACATCGTTAACTACTATGTAATCGTAGAAAGGAGCTTTTTTAATCTCCTCTTTGGCTACATTTAATCTTTTTTCTATGACTTCTTCGCTGTCTGTTCCTCTACTTCTCAATCTCTTTTCCAACTCTTCAAAGGATGGAGGCATGATAAATATGAGAACGGCTTCTGGAAGGTTTTTCTTAACCTGCAAAGCACCTTGGACGTCTATGTCTAATAAGATGTCTTTACCTTCTTCTAACGCTTTCAGAACCTGTGATTTGGAAGTCCCATATAGATTGCCATAAACGTTAGCCCATTCTAAAAAATCCCCCTCCTCCACCATCCTCTCAAACTCCTCTCTTGAAACGAAAAAGTAATCCTTACCGTTTACTTCACCTTTTCTTGGAGGACGTGTCGTATAGGAAACAGAAAACTCCATATTTTTAAACTCTTTAAGCAGCATACGACAAAGCGTCGTTTTTCCCGTCCCTGAAGGTGCAGAAACGACTATAAGTAAGCCTTTTAAGGGCATTACGCTCTCCCGAAAGTTGAAATCCCCCCTAACGGGGGGAAAGCGTTATTTAGAAATAGACGGTTGGCAAGGAATCAATTCTCCATTTTTATACTCGTAAGCCTTGATAATGCAAGGTCCGCCAATGTACCTCTCAACGTCAACGAAAGACGCGTATTCAACCTTAAACCATTTAACAGTTAACTCAAAAGCAACCATAGGGTCAAAATCTTTACAGCTGTATGCGTCCAGGCTGAAGAACTTTTCTTCAGGCCAGGTATGGATTGTACAGTGGCTTTCAAGCCATATAGAAACTCCAGACACGCCACTATCTTCAGTAGCTCTCCTTTTCAGAGTTTCTTCCATAAACTCCAACGTTCTGCTTTTAACGTTTTCTTCAGAAAGTTTCTTCACGAACTGCTCAAGCTCCGACTGCGCAAATGGAAACTTGGCAACGATAGGTGGATAGACCAGCGTCATGTCAAGCTGTCTCGCTAGCTCCTCCATGTAGTCATAGATAGGTTGGATAGAGTTGATGCGTCCCACATCAGAAACAGTTGCATCCATCATTACGTGCCTTCCAACAAATTCCATGGCAGACCTCCAGGACAGGTTAAGTGCCCTTACGGGCGCGCTTACTTTTTAAGAGGCACTACATCTACAGTAAGTGTAGCTTCAATATCTTTAAAGAGGTGAATCTTCACTTCGTAAGTACCGGTTTCCCTTATAGGTTTTTCTAAAATAATCTGTTTTTTCTCAACGTCTTCAAAACCAGCTTGGTGCAAAGCTTTTTCTATCTGAGAAGTAGTTACGGAACCGAACAGCTTTCCTTCTTCACCGGCTTCGTGTTCAATGGTAATACGTGCAGTAGCCAACTTTTCTGCTAACTCCTTGTACTTCTCAATCTGTCTTTCCATCTTTCTCTGAAGCGCTTTAAGTTCGTTCTTCACCTTTGCAATGTTTGATTCTGTCGCAGGTAGAGCGATACCAGAAGGAATAAGGTAGTTCCTTGCATATCCATCTTTAACGTTAACGATATCTCCTACTTTGCCTAAGTTCTCCATATCTTTAAGTAAGATTACCTTCATTTTTCATACCTCCTTTACCTATTTTTCTGAAATCAAACCAGACATCAAGCAGTCCCGTTACTATTGCGCCCAAGAATATTGCTGCCGGTATAACGATAAGCGTAAACAAAAGTATGAACTTCCAGGTTAGAGAAACCTTTCTGTAATAAAAAAGTAAAACCGACAGTCCTTGAACGAGCAAAAAGCCCATCGCTGCAACTAAAAGGTTTTCAGCTATTAGCTTCACTATTCCCGTCTTTAGCAGTACTGTTCCAAAACCGCCTAAAAGGAAAAAGGGGACGGGGAAAAATCCCCACCTCACCCTCTCAACCGCAAAATCCCTCTTCAGTACCCACGTTGCAGCTATCAACGTTAAATACGTAAAGAACAGCGAGGAGGTGAGGTAGAAGCCCCACCTTACATCCACAAACCACTTTAAATTGTTTACCTCAGGTGTTCCCAAAAAGAGTTCTTCTAAAACGGCAAAGGCGAACAGGAACGCCGAGGAGGCAATTAATATTTCTTCAACTGAACGTCTTTTCAGATAGCATATAAGGTATCCAACGATGGGAAGGGAAGATATATCAAAAGCTAATTTCCATTCGGAAGCTACACCTGTAACAACCACTGCCAGTGCTGAAACCGCAAGAGAAACCAAAAAACCATTTCTTTCGGTTACGGCGCAACAGAGAACCGGCACAAAGATGGAAAGCCCTAAGGACAAAAATGCTAACCCTTCCACGCCGGCAAGCAAGCCGGTAACCAAAGTTAAAACGCCGTAAACGGCAGGTAATTTAACCCTTCCCATCGGTTGGCTTTTCCCCTTAATCAATCTTTACGAACGGTAAAAGTGCAAGGTGTCTTGCTCTCTTAACAGCCCTTGCAAGCTGTCTCTGGTGTTTGGAGCAAACGCCAGAAATTCTTCTTGGAATAATTCTTCCCCTTTCGGAGATGAAAGGCTTTAAAAGCTCAACGTTCTTGTAGTCTATCTTTTCTATCTTTTCAGCGCAGAATTTGCAGTATTTTCTCCTTCTAACAAACCTTCTCTGTGGTAAAGCGTTGCTCATTTTCTACCTCCTTAAAATTCAATGTCGTCAATTTCATCAACAGATTCTTCGTTGCTTCTACTTCTGAATTCAAGCGAAACAACCCTATCTGCTCTTACTTCTATTCTTGAACGTCTTTCTCCGCTGTCCGTTTCCCACGTTGACTGGCGTAGCTTTCCCTCAACTAACACTCGTGTTCCCTTGTTAAACCTGCTAACAGCTCTATCTGCTGCATCTCCCCAGAGAACAACATCTATAAAAAGGGTATCCTCCTGCCAGTTGCCGCTTCTGTCCCTGTAAGGATTGTTGACGGCAATTCTAAAGCGGGTAAACGGCGTTCCAGACTGCGTATGAGAAAGCTCAGGGTCGGCTACGAGCCTGCCGATTAAAAACACCCTGTTAAGATTTGCCATTACTCTTCTCCCTTATTCTCTTCCGCCTTAGGAGCTAATTTTTCCTTAAGCTCTTTAACTTCAGAAGGCTTGAGTCTAAACACTAAAAACCTTATAACGTCTTCGTTAATTCTGAAGAAGTTTTCCATGTTCCTTACAAAGTCTCTCTCATTTGTCTTTATGTATTCTAATACGTAGTAACCCTTATCGTAATCGTTTATAGGGTAGGCAAGCTGTCTTCTTCCCCACTTATCAATCTTTAAAACTTCTCCTCCGTAACGCTGAACGTAGGAGTTAACCTTCTCTATTCCTTTTTCAATCTCCTCATCGGACATTGTAGGTCTGAGTATATAAACCATCTCGTAATAGTATTCCCTCATTTTTACCTCCTTATTTGTTGCATTCGGTAAGGATTTTGTTGGTTATATTACCGCTCTCTAAGACCTTTAAAACGCAGTCAGAAGCTCTCTCTATAACCTTTTCCACTGTGCTTAACTCTTCCTTTCTAAAAGGAGATAGAACGTAGTTTACTACTTCCTCTTTCGTTGCCGGTCTTCCTATGCCGATTCTCAGTCTGGGAAACTCGTTAGTTTTAAGATGCTCCTCTACGGACTTAACGCCCCTATGACCGCCGCTGCTTCCCTTTAACCTTATTCTCAGTTTGCCCAACGGCAGGTCAAGGTCGTCGTAAATTACCAAAATTTCTGCAGGGTTTATCTTGAAGAAGTTAGCTACTTCCTTAACGCTTTCACCGCTTCTGTTCATATAGGTTAATGGTTTCAGGAAGAAAACTTTCTCTCCTTCTTCGTTTCTCCACTCTGCAATCAGCCCTTTAAACTTTTCCCTGAAGTCGGAACAGCTTAATTTCTCGCATACTCTATCAATAATCATCCAGCCAACGTTGTGGCGGGTGTTCTCGTATTCCTTACCAGGATTTCCCAGACCGACAATCAGCTTAACCATTACTCTTCAGCTTCTCCTTCACCTTCTGTTTCTTCGGCTGCTGCTTCCTCTTCAGGTTCAGCCACTACAACAACAGTTTCTTCCGGGCTATCAACTAACTTTGCTCCTTCCGGAAGTGGAAGGTCGCCTACGTGTAGTGCATCCCCTGCGTGAAGGTTGGAAATATCAACGACAATCTTTTCAGGAATTGCTCTTGGAAGAACTTCAATGGCAACTTCCCTCTTGAGAATTTCAAGAACGCCACCTTCTTCGGATACGCCTACAGGCGTTCCAACGAATTCAAGCTCTACTGTTACTTCAATCATTTCACCAAACGTTACTTCCTGAAAGTCAACGTGAATAGGAACGTCACCTAAGTAGTTGTACTGGACGTCCTTGAGGATGCACATCCTCTCTTCACCGTCAAGGTCTAACTTAATTAGACCGTGGTGATGCTGAATCCTTCTTACGTCTTTTGCAGAAATGGCAATGTGCGTTGCCTCTGGTCTTCCACCGCCGTAGATAACAGCAGGTAGAAGGCCTTCCCTGCGCAATTTTCTGGCTACCCCTTTTCCTGTTTTCTCTCTGCGGGTAGCCTTTACCTCTACTACTTTCATACTTACCTCCTTCTGTTTTTTTGCGGGAAAGCAGGCAATATTTACAACTGCCGATTGATTTTGTCAAGGCAAAAAATAAAAAATCCCCCTACCCCTTGCAACCTTATATTAAAGACTTTGGAAAGTTAAGTTTATTACCTTTCTATCTCGCCCTTTATGAACTTGTCAACCATCTCTTTCGCTTTCCAGTCTGGATACTGGATAGGCGGATGCTTCATCGTATAGGCAGAAATAGAGTAGAGAGGTCCTCCTATTTTTCTGTCTAAGGCGAGCTTGGCACACCTTATTGCATCAATAGCTGAACCTGCACTGTTCGGTGAATCTTCAACGGAAAGTTTGAGTTCTATATACATAGGAACATCGCCGAACAATCTTCCTTCAAGCCTTATGTAGGCTATCTTGTTATCTTTTAACCAAGGAACGTAATCGCTTGGACCTATGTGAATGTTGTCGCTTTCTATCGGATAAGGAATGAGAGAACGAACAGCTTCCGTTTTTGAAACTTTTTTCGTTTTTAATCTTTTTCTTTCCAGCATATTCAAGAAGTCTGTGTTTCCACCGAAGTTGAGCTGGTAAGTTCTATCTATCGGAACGCCTCTATCGCTCATGAGCGTTGCTAAAACTCTATGGGTTATCGTTGCGCCTACCTGTGACTTTATGTCATCACCAACTATCGGTAATCCTTTTTCTTTGAATTTTTCTGCCCATTCGCTGTCGGATGCTATGAATACGGGGATGCAGTTTACAAACGCACATCCTGCCTCTAAAGCGCACTGAGCGTAAAATCTCGTTGCTTCTTCCGAACCGACAGGCAGGTAGTTAACTACCACTTCTGCGCCACTTTCTTTTAAAACTTTTACAACGTCAACAGGTTCTTTATCAGCCGGAACGAACCTCTGGTCTTCTGGATAGTCAAGCATATGCTCTGCAAAGCCGTCCATTACAGGTCCCATCTGGACTTCAACGCCCATTTCCGGTACATCTGGGCAGAAAACGGTGGTGCAGTTTGGTTTTTCAAATATCGCCTTGCTTACATCCTTACCCACCTTTCTCGCATCTATATCAAAGGCAGCAACAACTTCTATGTCCCACGGCTTGTAGCCGCCAATGTCAAAGTGCATCAAACCGGAGATATCTTCTTCATTCTTTCCTTGGTAGTAGTAAATTCCCTGAACCAAGGAACTTGCACAGTTTCCTACTCCTACTATGGCTAACTTAACTTTTTTAGACATCTACTCTCCTCCCGCTCTGTACTTTTGGGCAAGCGTTTTAAACTCCTCTATTTTACTACTTATGTTGGAAAGTATTCTTTCCATCTCTTCCACAACCTTTGGGTAGTTTTCTGCTAAGTTCTCTACTATCTCCTGAATTACCTTTTCTCTTTCTTCTTCAGAGAAGTACTCTTTACCTTTCATTGCGTCTTCTATTAAAGCCATCTCAAGAAGTCCTAAAGTTAAAAGCAGAGGGTTCAGTTCTTCTGTTTTAAAGCGTTGCTTTAGGAATTCCATTACTCTATCGTAGTGGTTGTCTCCCGGTTTGAACTTTGAAAGTTCAAGGTTTAACCACAGGTCAACGCCTCTGTAGGCTAAACCTTTAATTGCTTTCTCCTCCATTTAAAGCTCCTGTTCCGTTTTCTGTGTTGTTTTCCGTTTCGTTCTCTGACTGTATCAGTTTTTCTATTTCAAGGAGTTTCACCTTTGCAATTGCTGCTTCTGGAGTTCCCTGATACTTGTCCATAACTTCTTGAAGCAGCTCAACCGCTTTATCGTAATCTCCTAAACCTTTGTAGCAGAGCGCTAATTTTAACATCGCATCCGGCACCTTGTTTCCTTCCGGGTACTTCTGCATTACCTCTTCAAAATATTTGGCTGCAGTTTCGTAGTCGTTGTGAGAGTAGTAGATTTCTCCTATCCAGTAGAGCGCGTTATCGGCAAGGCTACTCTGAGGATACTGCTGAACCAACTCTTCAAATAGTTGCTTTGCTTTTTCAAGGTCGCCTGCATCCATGGCGTTAAAGGCTTCTCTGTAGATATCCTTATCGCTCATGTTTACAACAGGCGTTGGCTGTTCGGAAACGCTGTTTCCACTTTCGGAAGGCATCTGCGTTATGGTTGGTGTTTGGCTGACCGTTATCGTTGAAAGTGTTTTTTCAACGTTTTCAAGCTTTTTCTTTACCTGGAATATTTCCTGCTCGTTGTTTGCTACTTTATCTTCAACCCTTGATACTCTTTCTTCTACAGCTGATACTCTGTGCTGGGTGGCGTCTAACCTTTCCTTCAGAACTTCTATCTCATTTTGGATTTGAGAAACGTTCGTGTTTGGTTGAACCTGAGTGCAGCTGGTTAAAGCTACCGCCAAAAGGGCTATAAGCGAAAATTTCTTCATTGCTCGCCTCCGAAATTGAGGTTTTTCTTTGCAAGTTCTTCTTCGCACTCTTTTACTAACTCTTCTATAAGTTCTTTTACCGAATACATTCTGTTGACTTTTCCTACATTACTACCTGCGAATACCAGTCCGTTTTCAACGTCTCCTTCAACCGATTTTAGCAGGACGTCGGCTATGCAGTAAATAGAATCAGCCTTGGCGCAGGTTTTGAGGCAGTTGAACGGGCAGGTGTGGGGGATTTTTCCTTCCTTTTCAAGCCTTTCTGTAAACGGATTTCTAACTGCGTGCGCCGGCATTCCAACAGGACTTTTTATGTATATTGAATCTTCCGCTTTAGCGTTAATTATATAGTCTTTGAAGTTCTGATGGGCGTCGCACTCGTAAGTGGCAATGAACCTCGTTGCTATCTGAACGCCTTTTGCTCCTATTTCAAAGGCTCTTGCCATGTCCTTGCCGTCAAAGATACCGCCGGCTGCTATTACCGGAATCTTAACGGCTTTAACTATGTCTGGTAGAACGTCCCATATGCTTTCCATCGTTCCAAGGTGTCCGCCCGCCTCACCGCTTTCAACGATTATCGCTGCAGCTCCAAGCCTTTCAGAAAGTTTTGCTCCTTTAGGCGTTGCCACTATTTCTATTAGAGGCATGTCAAATGTGTTGCATATCTTAAATACGTCTTTACCGAAGCCTGCACCTTGAATGATAAGGTCTGCACCGGCATCTATCGCCGTCATTAGAAGCTCGTAAAAGTGGGTAAGGGCATACATGATGTTTACGCCGATAATTCCGTTCGGCGCAAGTTCTTTCGCTTTTTTGATTTCTTCGGCAAGCTCTTCGGCGTAGTGGTAGGGTTTTAATCCTACGCTTTCTACGTCAACGCCCTTGCAAGTTGTTTTTAAAGGTTTTTTTCTGTCTTTTTCGTGAAGTAAAACCGCAGATATTACGCCTATGCCGCCTGCGTTTGCTACGGCTGCTGCTAACTTGTGAAGGGAGACCTTTGCGCCCATTCCCCCCTGAATAATGGGGTATTTTGGTTTTAAGTTTTTGATTTTAAGTTCAGGTAATCTACTCATAGAAACTCCTTCAGCAGTTTTTCTATTTTTTCAACGTCATCTGAACTGATAATTTTAAATCCTTTTTCTTCAAGAAGGGCTGCCGTTACGCCCCTTCCTCTTTTTAAAGTGTCTTCTTCAAATTTGTAAATGTATTTAACGCCGCACGATGGGCTTTTTTCCTTTAAAATGCACGCCACTAAATTATCCTTTAGCTTTTCTGCTGCAAACAGCGTTTCTTCTGCACCTTTTATAAAGTTTTTAGTAACGTCTTTCTGCTTTCCTTTAACGGTAAGAACTCTTGCGTTTCCTTTGATTACGTCAAGTCCTTCGCCTTTTTCTATCTTTGCCGGAGGTCTTGGAGTTGCCAGCCCGCCTAACTGCTCTGGACATAAGGGTAAGAGCAGTCCTTTTTTAAAAGCTTCTTCAAGCTCTGGCATGTAGTTGTTTCCGCCGCTATACTTGCAGTTAAAGCCCACAAGGCATGCGCTCACTATGAACCTAATCATCTTTGACCACCACAACGTGTTTTGGAGATTGGGAAGTTTTAACAGCAGCTTCTTTTAACGCTTCAGTTGGCAGGTCTTCTATCTTTTTTATGAAGGTTTCGTCGTAGTCTGGGGGGTGGGAGAGGATTTTCCAGAATCCCCTGTGCCAGCTTCTTTTGCTTCTCGTTTCAAGTTCCATGAGGTAGGAACCTTTCATGTACTCCTTCGCCCTTTTTACGCTTTCTTCCGTTACGAAATCTGGCAGGTTTTCAACGATTTTTTTCATTTCCTTTAGCGCTTCCTGCTCTTTTTCTGGGGTTGTCCCTATGTAGAGGAAAATCCTCCCATCACCTCTTCTCGTTGGAAACAAGCTTCCCGTTGAGTAGGCAAAACCTCTTTTTTCTCTTAATTCTTGAAATAGAACAGAGCCTATGCCTTCGCCTAAAACGGCGTTTAGCAGTTTAAACGCTTCGTACTCAGGGGAAGAAACGGAAGGTGCCTTTAAAGCCATCATTATGAATGATTGAGCTGAACCTTTTCTTGTAACGGTTTCTAATCTGTCTTCTTTTATTTGAGAGCAGGGGATTACTTCTTTAGTTTCTTTCGTTTTAAGGTTTTCCAGCGCAGTTACGATGAAGTTTTTATCGCTTTTAGAAAGTTTACCGCAGAAGGAAAATACCGTCTTCTCAGGGAATATCAGGTTTTTGAAGTAGTTTTCTGCATTTTTTCTGCTTATGGATTGAACCGTTTCTTCCGTTCCGTAAACGGGGAACTGGTAGGGGGTGTTTTCGTAAGTTATGGACATCAGCTTTTCGTATGCCAAAAGGAAAGGGTTTTCAAGGCGGGATTTTATGGCGGCTAAGAGGGTGGATTTTTCCGTTTTGAAGCTGTCTTCTGAAAAGTCGGGATTTTCCGCCGTTTCCAAAAAGAGAGAAAAGGCTTCTTTTAAACCTTCTGCCGTTGTCTGAAATCTAACCGTTGCGTAGTCGCACGAAACGTCTGGAACGAAAGAAGTTGAGTGTTTTTCTAAAGAGGCGTAAAAGCTTTGGGGCGTTCTGACTGCACTTCTTTTAAAGCCTGTCTTTAAGGAAAGCGTTGTTATGCCAGGCACAGGTTCTACTGCAGAACCGCCCGGAAGAAAAACTGAGCAGGCTACTATTTCCACTTCCGGCGCATCGTCAAAGATGACTTCTATGTTGTTTTTTAAGTTTAACGCTTCCATCTAAAAATCCTCTAAAGCTGGAACTGCCGGCAGTTTTGAGTAATCGGCGTTTTCAACGATTACGTTTCTTCCGTTTACCTTAATTCTTCCTTCAACGAACCACTTGATAGCCTGCGGGTATATGCGATGTTCAAAGGAAAGTATCTTTTCCGATAGAGTTTCTGGCGTATCTTCTGGCGAAACGGGGACGACTGCCTGAATAACGATTGGACCTGTGTCAACGCCTTCATCAACAAAGTGAACCGTTGCTCCGCTAACCTTAACGCCGTAACGTATTGCCTTTTCCTGTGCTTTAAGCCCGGGGAAGGAGGGTAGTAGTGCGGGGTGGATGTTGAGGATTTTCATCGGGAAAGCTTTTATAAAAACTGAGGTAACTATTTTTCTGTATCCTGCAAGACAAACAAGGTCAACGTTTAAATGTTTTAGGATTGCAACGATTTTGGCGTCGTAAGTTTCTCTGTCGGGAAAGGAGGTTGGGTCAACGAAAATCCAGTTTATACCTAACTTTTCTGCTCTTTCTATTGCCTTGGCGTTTCTGTTGTCTGTTATGAGGACGGGGAGGTTGGCGGGGATTTTGCCGCTTTTTACAGCTCTTGCTATTGCTTCAAAGTTGCTTCCCCGTCCTGAAGCTAAAACGGCTATTCTTTTCATTTTATTACTACTTCTCCGCTTCCTTCAGTAATTTCACCTATTACGTAAGGAGTTTCTCCCTTTTCCTTTAAGAATTCAACTGTTTTTTCAGCATTTTCCTTATCTACCACTACGGTTAAGCCAATTCCCATGTTGAAAGTTTTAAACATCTCTTCTTCTGGAACGTTCCCCTTTTCCTGAATGAATTTGAATATGGGTAGAACTTCCCAGCTTCCTTTTTCTATTACTGCGTTTACGTTTGGCGGCAGTATGCGTTTAAGGTTACCTGGTATTCCTCCGCCTGTTATGTGTGCTATGCCCTTTACTTTAATTTGCTTAATTAGTTCAAGGATAGGGCGGACGTAGATGCGGGTGGGGGTGAGGAGGATTTTGTAAACGTAATCACCCAACTCTTCTACGTAATCATCAACTTTTAACTTGAGAATGTCAAAAAAGAGTTTTCTCACCAATGAGTAGCCGTTGCTGTGAATTCCTGAAGATGCAAGCCCTATTACAACGTCTCCCGGTTTTATCTCTTTTCCTGCTATGTATTCATCTTTTTCAACTACTCCTACAACAAAGCCTGCAAGGTCGTATTCGCCTTCAGTGTAAAAGTCCGGCATTTCTGCCGTTTCTCCGCCTATTAAAGCGCAGCCTGCGATTTCACATCCCTTTGCGATTCCTTTTATAACGGCTTCTGCCGTATCAACAGAAAGCTTTCCTGTGGCGAAGTAATCTAAAAAGAAGAGAGGTTGAGCACCTACCGTAAGTATGTCGTTTACGCACATTGCCACTAAGTCTATTCCTATCGTATCGTGAACGTCAGCCATCTGGGCCACTTTGAGTTTCGTCCCCACGCCGTCTGTTCCTGAAACCAGAACGGGATTTTTATACTCTGATGGCAGAAGATAACCTGCCCCGAAGCCTCCAATTCCGGCTAAAACGTTTTCGTTGAAGGTCTTCTTTGCTAACGGCTTTATTCTGTCAACTAACTTATCTCCGGCTTCTATGTCAACGCCGGCATCTTTATAGGTGAGAGGTTTCTTTTCCATCTTACTCCTCTTCTTCGTATTTGAATTCTCCATCAAAAAATATTGGAACTTCAAAAGCAAAATGTCTCCTCGTCCAGCCTTTTTTATCTCCTAATTCCCTTTCTATGTGTTCTTCAAAACCTTTAACCCTTGAATCAAGGGCATCTGCGTAGGCAAGCGCAACAGCTTCAAGCGTTTTCGGTTTTTTGGGTGAACCGTGCTCGTATTCTCCGTGGTGGGACAGGATGCAGTGAATAAGCTTCGTTTTCAATTCTTCAGGAAAGTTGGGGATTTCCCTTATCTTCGTGGCTATCATTTCACAACCTATATAAAGGTGACCTAATAAAATTCCTTTGTCTGTTCTCGTTATAGCGATGTCCACCGCATATTCCTCTACTTTTCCAATATCGTGAAGGAGGGCTGCTGTAAGTAAAAGGTCTCTATCTATTGACTTAAAGCGTTTAGCTATTGTCTCGCAAATTTCTGCAACTCCCAATGTGTGTTCTAACAGTCCGCCTATTGATGCGTGGTGAATTGTTTTTCCTGCTGGGGCTTTATTGAACTTTTCAACAAAGTTATCGTCGTAGAAGAACGATTCTAAGAGGGTGCGGAGGGGGGGATTTTGAACAGATTCAACGAATTCAAGTAACTTTAAGAATTGCTCATCTATGGGGAAACGTGTTTTCGTTATAAACTTTTCGGGGTCAAATTCTTCTCTTTCTGCATGCCTTATAACGTTGAGTTTAGGTTGCAGATTACCTTGAAAATATTCTACGTGTCCTGAAACGAATACAACGTCTCCCTTTTTAAATATGGTAAGGTCAGCATCTTTAGGAGGTTTCCACCATAGGGCTGTAAAAGTTCCCGTCTTGTCGGAGAGGATTAACCTTAAGAATGGTTCTCCCGTTCTATGCTTTCTTATTTCAACGTGTTCAACTACAAAGTAACCTTCAAATGGTGCTCCAGGCGGAAGAGGATATATATCTCTTACGAATAGGTCCACTTTTAACCTCTGTACGGAGGATTTGTTTTATGAATTATCCTATAACTTAAATTAAGAAACAATTGCAGGATAAATTTCTTTCTCTTGATTAAAATTCAAACTAAACGGCATCGGGAAGTTGACAAATTGAAATTGATAACTATTATTAATAGCAGACACCCCCTATCCCCCTCCCTCCTCCCCATAGATGTAAAGGGCGCCTGCAACGGGCGCCCTTCTTTTTTTGTTGATAAAATATCCGTACCATGAAAGAAAAAGTAATAGTAGGCTTCAGCGGTGGAATAGATAGTTTTTTCGCCTCTCTCATATTAAAAGAGCAGGGTTTTAATGTCCTTCCTGTATATTTCAAACTTTTTCCTGATGCTGATGTAGATAAAGTTAGAAAAAAGGCTTCTCTTTTAAACCTTTCCTTAACTGTTTTAGACCTTTCTAAAGAGTTTAGAGAAGTAGTAATAGAAAGGTTTATCGACTATTACAAAAAAGGGTTAACTCCTAACCCCTGTGTTCTATGCAATAGGGAAATAAAGATAAAGTATTTGGAATTAATAAGAAAGGAAGTAAAGGCTTCTTATATTGCCACAGGTCACTACGCAAAAATAGAGTATTTTTCTCAGTGGAATAGAAAGTTGATAAAGAGGGGAAAAGATAGAAAAAAGGAGCAATCTTATTTCCTTTCTATGGTTCGATCAGAAGATTTAAAGTATTTGCTTTTACCTCTCGGTGATTTTAAAAAGGAAGAAGTTTCTCAGTTAATTAAAGACTTAGGTTATGAGTGGGAGGAAAAAGAGAGTCAAGATGTTTGTTTTATAAAAAGTGATTATAGGGAGTTTTTGAAACGTTTTATTCCTCCGCTTCCTGGAAAGTTTGTTCTTCAAAGTGGTGAGGTTTTAGGAAGTTATGAATATCCGTATTCCTATACGGTTGGACAACGCAAGGGTTTGAACATTCCTTACAAGTATCCGCTTTACGTTATAAAGGTTTTGCCTTATCAACGTAAGATTGTTGTGGGAAAAAAAGAGATGCTCTACAAAGAGGAAGTATTCGTGAAAGATGTGGAGTGGCATCTTCTTCCGGATTTAGTCCCGAATCAAGAGGAAATTTCTGTTCAAATAAGGTACAGGGCGAAACCTGTCAATATCGGAAAAATAGAGTATTTAAAAAATGGTATTTATTGTGTAAAATTACGCCCGAAAGTTGAAGCTCCAGCACCAGGACAGGTGTGTGCCTTTTATTACAACAATCTCCTCATGGGAGGAGGAGAAATAATAGAACCTCAAGGAGTAGGGAGATGAAAGAAAGTATAGTCAGCATCAGCTGGTTATGGCTCTCCGTACAAGCTATTAACTTCCTCGTTTTTATGTTCTTAATCAACAAATTCCTTTTCCAGCCGTTATTACGCCTCATGGAAGAAAGAGAAAAAGAATTGGAAGTACATTACTCAGAAATTGAATCCTTAAAGGCGAAGGCTCAGAGCTTACTGGAAGAAGTAGAGAAACTTCTTGCAGAAGCAAGAGCCAAAGCGAAAGAGATAATAGATGAAGCGGTTAGAGAAGCTAAGAAGGAAAGAGACAGAATTCTTTCAGAGGCTCACCAAGAAGCTGCTGCTAAGATAGAGAGTGCCAAGCAGGAGATTTGGTCTGCGTTTGAGGTAGAGAAAGCTAAGTTAGAGAAAGAAGCTGAGCAAATTGCTGAAGAAATAGTGAGAAAGATATTAGGAAAGGCAGCTTAATAGAGGAGGAAGGATGGAACACGGCGGAAACCTTCTGTTCTGGAAATTAGTGAACACTGTAATCTTAATAGCCATACTTTACTGGCTTTTAAGAAAACCGGTTTCTCGTTTTATTTCTGATGGAATTAACGCGGTAGTTAGTAAGTTTGAGAAGGCTAAGCAAGAAAAAGAAGAAGCGTTAAAGCTTCTTAAACAGGCGGAAAGAAAGTCTGAAGAAGCAAAAGCTGAAGCTGAGAAAATTCTTGCCTACTCAAAAGAACTTGCTCAAAAAGAGAAAGAACAGATAATAGCCGAAGCAAAGAGTACAGCGGAAAGAATAATAGCTATGGCAGATGAGGAGATAGAAAAAGAGGTATTTAAGGCTAAAGAGGAACTCAAGAAATTTGCAGCTCAGAAGGCTGTGGAACTTGCAGAGGAGAAGTTAAAGGGTTCAATAACGCCTGAAGCAAACAAAAAGCTTATTGAAACAAGCCTTCAAAAGCTTTAGGAGGGATCAAGTTGAGACTGGAAGTTAGAGTAGCAAGAAGGTACGCTAAAGCGTTGGTTGATGTTTTACCAGAGGAGAAGCTTGAAAAGGTGCTTGAAGAAGCTAAAACGATAAATCAGCTTATTGACGACAGGGCTATTCGTTACTTTAAAAGTCCTGTTGTAGCTGTAGAGAAGAAGAAGGCTCTTATAGAACAGATTCTTTCAAAAGTGGAGATTACAGAAGAGCTTAAAAGAGTGCTTCTTCTTATGGCTGAAAAGAATAGATTGGGAATTTTGAGAGAGTTTGTTTCAGAGCTTGAATCTTTGGTAGATGCAAGGTTGGGTATTGTAAAGGCTGAAATAACGAGCGCTACTGAACTTGATGATGATACTCTGGAAAAGATAAAAGCTAAAATAGAGGAACTCTTCGGGAAGAAAGCTGAGATATCGGTAAGCCTTGATCCCTCCCTGATAGGCGGCTTCATAGTAAAGGTTGCAGATAAAATCATAGATGCTTCTATAAAAACTCAGCTTGAAAACTTAAAGAAAGTTATTGCCGATTAACATAAAAACAGTTAGCGAGGTGAAGGGATGCAAGTAAGGGCAGAGGAAATTTCCGAACTAATAAGAAAACAGATTGAAGAGTTTGAAGCTTCCGTAAAGCTTGATGAGACAGGAATTGTTATCAAAGTTGGTGATGGTGTTGCGAGAGTTTATGGTCTTGAAAACGTTGAGTACGGTGAAGTTGTAGAGTTTGAGGATGGAACAGAAGGTGTTGCTTTCAACCTTGAAGAGGACAACGTAGGTGTCGTTCTCTTGGGTGAAGGAAAGGGAATCGTAGAAGGTGGAAAGGCAAAGAGAACGGGAAGAATTCTTGACATGCCTGTTGGTGATGGTCTTATTGGAAGAGTTCTTGACCCTCTTGGAAGACCGATTGACGGTAAAGGGGATATTGATTACGTAGAAAGACGTGCAGTTGAACGTATTGCTCCTGGTATTGTTACAAGAAAGCCTGTTCATGAACCTCTTCAAACAGGAATTAAAGCTATTGACGCTCTTATACCTATCGGTAGAGGGCAGAGAGAGCTTATTATCGGTGATAGACAAACTGGTAAAACAACTATCGCTATAGACACAATTCTTAACCAGAAAAGAGAAGGCGTTATCTGTATTTACTGTGCAATTGGTCAGAAACGTTCAACTGTAGCTCAGACCATTCAGCTTCTTAAAGAACATGGTGCTATGGATTACACGATTGTAATTTCTGCTACAGCTTCTGAACCCGCTGCACTCCAATATCTTGCACCTTACTCTGCTGTGACAGTTGCAGAATATTTCAGAGATACAGGAAGAGCTGCTCTCATTATCTACGACGACCTTTCAAAGCAAGCTGTAGCTTATAGAGAGATGTCCCTCCTCTTGAGGCGTCCACCTGGTAGAGAGGCTTATCCTGGAGACGTTTTCTATCTCCACTCAAGACTTCTTGAAAGGGCTGCTAAGCTTAAAGATGAACTCGGTGCTGGTTCTCTTACGGCTCTCCCAATCATTGAAACTAAAGCTGGAGATATTTCTGCTTACATTCCTACGAACGTTATCTCTATTACTGATGGTCAGATTTTCCTTGAAACTGACCTCTTCTATAAAGGTCAAAGACCTGCTATTAACGTAGGTCTTTCCGTTTCAAGGGTTGGTGGTGCAGCTCAGATTAAAGCAATGAAGCAAGTTGCAGGTAAGCTTCGTCTTGAACTTGCAAGATATAGAGAACTTGAAGCTTTTGCGCAGTTTGCTTCTGACCTTGACCCAGCCACAAGAGCGCAGCTTGAACGTGGTAGAAGGTTAATGGAGCTTCTCAAGCAACCACCTTATCAACCAATTCCGGTTGAAAAGCAGATAGTTGCTTTCTTTGCGGCTATTAACGGATACCTTGACGATATACCTGTTGAAGCTGTTACGAAGTTTGAAAGAGAACTCTACGCATTTATGGACGCAAAGCATCCTGAAATCCTGAAAGAGATTTTGGAGAAAAAGAAACTTGATGATGAGCTAACAGAGAAACTTCACGCAGCCATTAAGGAGTTTAAGGCTACGTTTACTGCGTAATTGGAGAGGTAGAAAATGCCTGGAATGAGAGAAATAAAAGCTAAGATAAAGAGTCTTAAAGGAACTAAGCGGATAACCGCCGCGATGAAGGCGGTGTCCGCTGCCAAACTCCGTAAGGCGCAGGTAGACCTTTTTAACGTTAGACCTTATGCTGAAGTAATGAAAGGGATGGTTGAAGGTCTCTACCTGAGGGAAAATCCCGCCATTCACTCCATCTTCCGCGTACGCCCCGTTAAGCGTATAGAATTCGTTGTTGTATCCTCTGATAAAGGTCTATGTGGAGCTTTTAACGCCAACATTATTAGAACTGTTAACAAACTTGCCAGAGAAAAGAAGGAGCAAGGCATAGACATTAGTCTTACAACAGTAGGAAACAAAGCTTCTCAATTTTTCACTAAATACTCTGACCTTCACGTAAGAAAAGAAGTTAGAGATATTTTCCGCAGAATTGGTCTTCCTTTGGCTAACGAAATTGCTGAAGACCTTTACTTAGGTTATATCTCCGAATACTTTGATGAAGTCTATATTATTTACAATAGATTCGTTAACGCCCTTACTCAAGAAGTTACTGTTGAGAGAGTTTTGCCTCTTACCACTGAAGTGGAGGAAGGAACTCCAATAGCTGAATATACTGTAGGACCAGACGAAAGCGTTGTTGAAAGAGCTGTTAAATCTTACGTCTCTGCTGCAGTTCTTAGAGCTTTAAAGGAATCCGAAACTTCCGAACATGCAGCGCGTATGACAGCTATGGATAACGCTACAAAGAACGCAGAAGACCTCATCAAGAAACTTACAATCTCCTTCAACAAGGCAAGACAGGCTGCAATTACGAAGGAGCTTATAGAAATCACAACAGCTATTGAAGCAATGAAATAGGGAGGATAGATATGGCGGAACATAAAGGTAAGATAGTTCAAATTGTAGGACCTGTTATAGACGTTGAGTTTCCTGATGGACATCTTCCAAAAATTTACCACGCTTTGAGAGTCCCCAACGTTAAGACTATTACGTGGGACGGTAAAGTTACTACTGGCGACCTTATGCTTGAAGTTCACCAACAGCTTGGTGAAAATAGGGTAAGATGCGTTGCTTTTGGTGCTACAGAAGGCTTAAAGAGAGGAATGGAAGTAATAGATACAGGTGATTACCTTAAAGTTCCTGTTGGTCACGCTACAAGAGGAAGAATTTTCAACGTTGTGGGACAACCTATTGATGAACAGGGACCGGTTGAAGCTGAAGAATACTGGCCTATTCACAGACCAACTCCACCTCTTACAGAGCAGAAATCTACAGCAGAAATTTTTGAAACGGGAATTAAGGTTATTGACCTTCTTGAACCGTATGCCAAAGGTGGAAAGACAGGACTGTTCGGTGGTGCTGGAGTTGGTAAGACCGTTCTTCTTATGGAGCTTATCCATAACGTTGCAATGAAGCACGGTGGTTTCTCTGTATTTGCTGGCGTTGGTGAGAGAACAAGAGAAGGAACAGACCTCTGGCTTGAAATGAAAGAGTCCGGCGTTCTTGACAATACAGTTCTTGTTTACGGTCAGATGAACGAGCCTCCTGGTAACAGATGGCGTGTTGCAATGACCGGTGTTACAATGGCTGAATACTTTAGGGATGTAGAAGGAAGAGACGTTCTCTTCTTCGTTGACAACATGTTCAGGTTTATTCAGGCTGGTGCAGAAGTTTCCGCTCTTTTAGGTAGAATTCCTTCTGAGGTTGGTTATCAGCCAACGCTTGCAACAGAAGTAGGTGCTATTCAGGAGCGTATTACTTCTACGACAAAGGGTTCTATTACGTCTGTTCAGGCTATTTACGTTCCTGCTGACGACTTTACAGACCCAGCTCCGTTTACGTTGTTTGCTCACCTTGACGCAACAACAGTTCTTTCCCGTTCATTGGCTGAGCAAGGTATTTATCCAGCTGTTGACCCTCTTGAATCTACATCTCGTATGCTTGACCCTAACATTGTTGGTGAAAGACACTACCGCGTAGCAAGAGAAGTTCAAAGATATCTCCAGCGTTATAAAGAACTCCTTGAAATTATTGCAATCTTGGGTATGGAAGAGCTTTCCGAAGAGGACAAGCTTGTAGTTCACAGAGCAAGAAGAATTCAGCTCTTCCTCACTCAGCCGTTCCACGTTGCTGAGGTCTTTACAGGTATGCCTGGACGTTACGTAACGATAGAGGAAACAATTGAAGGTTTTGAAAAGATAGTAAACGGTGAGCTTGACCACCTTCCTGAAAACGCTTTCTACATGGTTGGTAATATAGATGAGGCTATTGAAAAAGGTGAAAAGCTTATGAAGGAAGCAGAAGCTAAGAAATAAGGGAGAGCATAGATGGCTGCTACAAAGGGAATTCCAGCAGAGATGAAGTTGCTCCTCGCTTCCGCTACGGGGAAGCATTACGAGATAGATGCAAAAGAAGTTTACGTTGAAACTGACGACGGTGACTTGGGCATCCTACCAGGTCACCAGCCTGAGTTCTACTCCGTTGGTGCTGGTTACGTTAAATGTAGAAGTGCTGAAGGAGAGGAGATAACGAAGTTGGTGTTCAACGGATTCGTTCAGGTAGAACCAGATGTTGTAAGGATAGGTGTTCAGGAAATTTACGAACCCGGAGAAGTTGATACTGCTGCAGTTGAAGCGGAGATAGGAAAATTGAAAGAAGAGCTTGCTTCTCTTACTGAGGAGGAAGAGGAAGCTAAGGCTAAAATAGAAAGAGAAATTAAAATGAGGGAAACTCTCATAAAGAAGGCTCGTTAGCGTTAGCTGCGAGCCTTTTCCTTTTTCATTAAATATTTCATCAATAAAACGCCAATTCCCAGTCCTACGACAAGTCCACCTGACAGATAAAGTAGTTTCTTAGAAGTTCCTTCTGGAAGTTTATTTACAGGTTTAGGGATTTCCTCTCTGGTTAAACCTGGAGCTACTTCTATTATTTTTCCCGATTCAGTTCTGATTTTTATAACTTCAACTTCTCTGTTTCCTATTTTCTCTTTTGTTATCCAAGCTTCTACAGGTTTATCTTCAGCGAAAGTTTTGTTTGTTAGAGCGAAAGTTGGTAGGAATAGAAAAATAAAAAGGGTGTATATGGCTAATTTCTTCATTTTATTTCCTCTCAAGTAGTTCCTGCTACAATTGATTTTACCAAAGGAAAGAGGTTTGCTATGAAAAAGGAAGGTAAACTTACGCTATTGCAGGCTATAGCTATGGCTGTAGGAACGATGATAGGTGCCAGTATATTCTCCATATTTGGCTACGGCGTAAAAATAGCAGGAACCGGACTTCCTTTTGCGTTTTTCTTAAGCGGTATTTACGCTTTAATGGTAGCCTATTCCTACGCCTACTTTGGAAAAAATTTCGTTTCAAACGCAGGACCGATTGCTTTTATAGAGAAGGGATTTGGGGATAGCCCCATTGTCGGTGCGTTAAGTATTTTGATGTGGATGAGTTTTGTTGTTTCAATCTCTCTGTTCGCTATAAGTTTTTCAGGTTATTTTATTCCCCTTGTTCACCTTAACAACAGTTTTCATCCCGTTGTTGAAGTTTTGATAATTGCTCTATTCGGAGCGCTTAACTATTCTGGAGGTAGCAGACTTATTGGTAGATTAGAGTTTTGGATAGTTCTCTTTAAACTCTTGGTGCTTTTAACCTTTGTAGCTGCTGCTTTTTATGCGTTCCATCCCGAATATCTCAAGTTTAATACGTCTCCGCAGTTTATAAAAGGGATACTGACTGCATCGGTTGTTTTCTTCCTATCCTACATGGGATTTGGCATTGTAACCAACGATAGCGAAAATATAGAAAATCCCCAACTCAACGTCCCAAGAGCTATCTATATAAGTATTTTCATCGTTATGGCTGTTTACGTTGCAGTTTCATTGGCTGCTTTAGGTTCTCTGCCAGCTGAAGAATTGGTGAAATACAGAGAAAACGCCCTTGCCGTTGCTGCGCAACCTGTTTTAGGTAATTTCGGTTACTTTCTACTTTCCATAGGTGCCCTTGCAAGTATTACTTCTGCCCTTAACGCCACGCTCTACAGCGGTGCAAACGCAGCCTATGCTCTTATGAAAAAAGGTTACATTCCTCATCCTGAAATGCAGAGGAGAAGAGAGTGGATGGGAGAACACTTTGGACTTTACCTTACCTGCACTCTTGCGCTTTTATTTACGCTCCTGTTTAACGTCACTTCAGTTGCTTCTATCATAAGCATAATAACCACCGTTATCTATATAGGTGTTATAGTATCCCACCTTAGGCTTGCCGATAGGATAGGCGGCAGGAAGGGGATAATATTCTTTAACTTGATAGTTATAACTTTTGTAGCTTTCCAGATTATTCTCTTTCAGCTAAGAACGAACAAACTTACGTTTATCGTCACCGTTTTAGTGTTTTTGGTTTCCTATCTTCTTGAAAAGTTTTACTACGGTAAAAGGCGGGAAATAAGACTCTTGACCCCAAAAGGTTGATTTTATATCTTTCTTTCGTGGAAGGGCGGGCGTAGCTCAGCTGGTAGAGCATCAGCTTCCCAAGCTGAGGGTCGCGGGTTCAAGTCCCGTCGCCCGCTCCATTAAATCCTTGTGGATAAAATCTATATGGAAGATAGAAAGGTTACCTTTTTCTCCTCGTTAGCTTCGGTGTTTATTCACGCAGTTATCTTTTCCATTCCCGTTTTTTCAGGAGTAATTTTTTCAAAGACTTACAAGTTGGTGGAAACAGTACCTTTAACTTTTGATACTGCAGTTGATGCAAATCTGATAGGTGAAAGGGCAGTTAAAGGAAGTAAGGAAGAGTCTTCTCCTTCCGATAAAAGTTTCGTTCCTGACGGTAAAAGTTCAAAAAAGGCTACAAAGTTTAACGCCAAGGTCTCTTCTAACCAGAATAAGGGAAACGACAACAACCGTTTTTCTGACAGAGGAATAGTTCTAAGCAACAGGTTTGTTGAAGTTAGAAAGGAGCAAGGTAACGGGAAACTTTCTCTTGTCTTTTCAAACAACGCCAAAAAAAACGGGAAAGAAAAAGTTCCAGCCGTTAAAATGAGTAGGGTTGTTCCTTACCTGTTAAGAGTTAGAGATAAAATTCTCTCAAATTGGCAGCCGCCGTACACAGAAGAAAAGAGCAAGGAAATAGTAACCATTTACCTTACCATAGCGAGTAATGGAAAGGTGGAGGAGATAAACGTTGAAAAACTTTCTTCCAGTGTACCGTTTAATCGTTCAGCAATAACGGCTATTTACGATTCTGAGCCTTTTCCTCCTTTTCCTAAAAGTATGAAAGGTATATCGGAAGTAAGGGTGAAGGTGAACTTTGAGAATAGATAAAGAACGTTTACTTGCATTTCTTCTTAAAGGTTGGGTGAGAACTCTGCGGATTGATGTAGAGTTTCTGTCTCCTATACAGTTTCCTTCCATATTTGCTTTCTGGCATGGGAGGATGTTCGTCCTTCCTTTTGTTTTTGAACGCTACGCTGAAAAGGTGAACGTTCTAATCAGCAGGCATAGGGACGGTGAGTTTGCAGCTAAGTTGATAGAAGCAATAGGGTTTAAAACCGTAAGGGGTTCTACAGGAAAGGGGAAAGGTGGAGAAAGAGCGTTTCTTGAAATGGTAAAAATTCTTTCAAGAGGAGAGGCTGTAGCCATTACTCCTGATGGACCGAAAGGACCTGCTGAAAAGGTAAAGAAAGGGATAGTAAAACTATCTATGAAGACAGGCGTTCCCGTATATCCGATAAGCTTTTCGGCAAAACCCTGTTATCGTTTTAACTCGTGGGATAGTTTTATGTTGCCTCTGCCTTTTTCAAGATGTGTAGTAAGGGTTGGGAAACCTGTATATCCGGCGCAACTTTCAGAAGATGAACTCAAAGAAAGGATAGAATTAGAATTGAAGAAGCTAACCGATTTGTGCGATGAGGAGGCGGGATGGAAAAAATAGTAGCTCTTGTATCCGATTACGGTTTAAAAGACCACTACGTTGGAACTGTTCACGCTGTTATTAAAAGTACCGACCCGGAGATTCAAATCATTGACATAACCCATAACGTTCGCCCTTTTGACGTTGTTGATGGAGCTGTAAAGCTGAAGTGGTCTTACAAATATTTTCCTTTAGGAACAGTATTTTTAGCGTTAGTTGACCCTGACCCTAATGCTGAACCTGTTATCGTTTCTACTGAAAGGTACTTTGTCGTTTGCCCAAACAACGGAATAGTAAGTTTGATGGCAGAAGAAGAACCTATTGAGAGCGTTTACCTTATAACTGCAGACCATTACTTTTTGGAAGGAAAAGGAAACTTTAGGGGAAGAAATCAGCTTGCACCTATAGCAGCAGAGCTTTCAAGGTTGCAAAATCCGTCTCACTTTGGCGAAAAGGTGGAGAAAAACCGCTTAAAGCTGTTTAAGCTTCCTCCTAACGTTAGAGTTTCAGATAACGTTGTAGAAACGATTGTTCTTGACGTTGATTCCTTCGGCAACGTTGTTCTAAACCTGCCTGTTGACAAACCTGTAAGGTCTGTGGAGATAAACGGTAAGAGAATTGAAAAGTTCTTGTCTTCATTTTCTGGAGTTCAAAAGGGAGAGTTGTTTATTTCTATTAATCCTGAAGGGTATCTGCAAATAGTTGCTTACATGACAAGCGCAGCTGCTCTTTTAGGCGTTAAGAGAGGACAAAAAGTGAGAGTGGAGTTTTAAGATGTGGGATGGCGTTTACGACGTCATAGTCGTTGGTGCCGGGCATGCCGGATGTGAAGCTGCTCTGGCTGCGGCAAGAATGGGTTGTAAAACGGCGCTGTTTGTTATCAATAGCGACAGAATAGCTGAAATGTCTTGTAACCCTTCTATTGGTGGCGTGGCGAAGGGAACGGTCGTCAGGGAGATAGACGCTTTAGGCGGTGAAATGGCTAAGAACATAGACGCCACCGGCATTCAGTTCAGGATTTTGAACAAAAAGAAGGGACCAGCTGTAAGAGCACCAAGGGCGCAGGCGGATAAGTACGCCTACAGAGAGAGGATGAAAAGAGTTATAGAGGAAACGGACAATCTTGACGTTGTGCAGCAAATAGTTGATGACATTATAGTTGAAGATGGAAAAGTGAAAGGGGTGGTCACCCATTTAGGCGCTAAGTACGGTGCAAAGGCGGTTGTGGTTACCGCTGGAACTTTTTTAAGAGGAAAGATAATCATAGGCTTTGAAGAGTTTGAAGGCGGTAGGATGTGGGAACCTGCTGCGAATAAACTTTCCTCTTTTTACGAAAGGCATGGCTTTCGCGTTGCAAGATTAAAAACAGGAACGCCTGTAAGGATAGATGGAAGAACGATAGATTTTTCAAAAATGGAAAGGCAGGACGGCGATGAGCCACCTCCCTTTTTCTCTTACTGGACAGAACCTAAAGAGATTGAGCAAATTCCGTGCTGGTTAACTTACACCACGCCGGAAACTCACAGGATAATAAGGGAGAACCTTCACCGTTCTCCTATGTACGGGGAGTGTAAGCTTATAACAGGCGTCGGCGTTCGTTATTGTCCTTCCATTGAAGATAAAATCGTTAAGTTTCCAGATAAAGAGAGACACCACGTTTTCGTTGAGCCAGAGGGAAGAAACACTGTAGAGTTTTATCCGAACGGAACTTCAACGAGCCTTCCTTACGACGTTCAGGAGCAAATAATCCATTCAATTCCCGGACTTGAAAACGCAAAGATAATAAAACCGGCTTACGGGATTGAGTACGACTTCGTTGACCCGACGCACCTCTACCCTACACTTGAGACGAAGCTGATAAGAGGTCTTTTCAACGCAGGTCAGATAAACGGAACGACCGGTTACGAAGAAGCTGCGGGTCAGGGGATAGTTGCCGGGATAAACGCTGCCCTTTACGCTATGGGTAAGGATGAAAGGTTCGTTTTAGGTAGGGATGAAGCTTACATAGGCGTTATGATTGACGATTTAGTTAATAGAGGAGTTAGAGAACCTTACAGGCTATTTACTTCCCGCGCTGAGTACAGGTTACTGCTGAGGTACGATAACGCCGATTACAGGCTGGCGAAATACGGCTACAAGTTCGGGCTGTTAACGAGAGAGCAGTACGAAAGGGTAAAGAGGAAGTATGAAACAGTAAAAGTTTTCATAGAGAAACTTAAGGAGATAAAGATTAAACCTTCTGAAAGCCCCGTTGAGATTAAAGAGACGAAGAGCGCTTACGAACTCCTTAAAAGACCGGAAGTCAAATTAGAAGATATCTTAAAGGTTGTTCCTGTAAAGGTTTCTGTTGACGATGAGAAACTTTTAAGGGAAATCTTGGAAGAAGTAGAGATAGAGGTTAAGTACGAAGGTTACATAAAGAGACAGCTTGAAGAAGTAAGGAGGTTCAGAAAACTTGAGAACGTGAAAATTCCGAAAGATTTTGACTACGACGTTGTTCCTATATCTATAGAGGAAAAACAAAAGTTAAAAGAGATGAAGCCTTTAACTTTAGGTCAGGCTGCAAGACTTGAAGGAATTAGACCTGCATCTATACCTATACTTTCTATCTACATAGAGAAGTGGAAAAGAGGTGAGTTTCGTGAAAAGACTTAAAGAGCTTTGCTCTCTCAACGGTATTGAGATAGAAGATATATGTTTGAATCAGTTTGAGAAGTATAAGGAGCTTTTGAAAAAGTGGGGAAGGAGAATTAACCTTACCTCTTTACTTTCTGACGAGGAGATAGAGGTTAAACACTTCTTTGATTCCCTTTTAGGTTTGAAAGCTTTTGAAGAAGCGGGTTTGAGCATTTCTGAAAAGAGATTTTGCGACGTTGGAAGTGGAGCAGGATTTCCCGGAATTCCGCTTGCCATTGTTGTTAAGAGTTCTTTTTTCAGCCTAATTGAGTCAAGGCACAAGAGATGTGTATTTTTAGAACAGGTTAAAAGAGAGCTAAAGTTAGAAAATGTGAAGGTTTTCTGCCAGAGAATAGAGGAGCATTATGGCGATTACGATTACCTGCTGATGAGAGCGGTTAAAGACCCTGAAACGGCTGTTGAGATGACTTCTCAGTTTTTAGAAGAAGGTGCTGTTCTGTGCATCTACAGGGGAAGAGAGAAATTTGAAGGGGAAATACCTGGTTATGAGGTTGAAGAGGTTGTTCTTAAACCTGAAGGAGTGGATTTTACCCGCAGATTTTTATTCATTAAGAAAGTGTAATGGCTAAGATTAAGACAATTCCTGAAGATTTCGTTGTAGAAGAAATTTTAAAAACTCCTTTAAAGAAGGAGGGAGCTTACAGAGTTTATAAGCTTACAAAGAAAGGGCTTGAGACTGACGAAGCAATCAGAAAGGTAGCGAAAAGTTCAAGCGTTCCTTCTCTCCTTATATCTTACTGCGGTCTAAAGGATAAAAACGCTGTTACAACCCAATTCATAGCCGTTCCTTCAGACAAAAGGCTAAGAGAACCTTCCGATGAAAGGATAAAGCTAAAAGAAGTGGGTTTTTTAAACAGAAAGCTATCACCATCTTTGATAAAAGAAAATAAATTCACTATAAAAGTTCGTAATGCAGAACTGCCCGATAGTAGAAGAGTAGAGGTTTTAAGGCGTTTTGGTATCCCCAACTACTATGGCGAACAGCGGTTTACGCCTGTCAGGAAAGGAGCGTTTTTCGCAGAATTGCTTGCAAAGGGATTAAAAAAGGAGGCTTTGCTTTACCTTTTTACGCCTGCAGGTTGGGAAGGTTCAAGAGATAGGAAGGGTAAGAAGGTGTTTATTTCTGGCAATTACGAAGAGGCAGCTAAGTATTTTAAAGGGTGGAGAAAAAAGGTAGCCAAGGCTTTAGCTGAAGGGAAAAGTTTTGAAGAGGCGTTTTCTTTGATTCCTAAAAGGGAAATTGAGTTTCAGTTTAACGTTTTTCAGAGTTTTCTTTTTAACGAGTGGCTTGCGAAAGAAGTGATGAGAAGAACGGAAAACTATTTGAAGTTTAAGTATAAGGTGGGGTTTATGGTATTTCCGATGGAAGACGTTGGAGAGTTGAAGGAGAGGGAGGTGGGGATTTTTCACCCTGAAAAGGAGTGGAATATTTATGAAAAGGTGTTGAGAGGGAGAGGTGTTGAGGTGGGGGATTTTCTTCCTCTTTCCTGTTTTTTTCATCCTTTTAAAAGGAGAACGTTTGCTGAAGTGAAACGTTTGAAACTTAAAAAGTTTGAATGGGGAGTTAAGCTGTCCTTTTCTCTGCCATCTGGAAGTTACGCGACTAACGTAGTAAGGTTTCTTTACGATGCAGTATAATCAGCAACTAACAATCAGTAGGAGGTTATAAATGGATAAATTCAAAATTTTAGTTACAGAACATATAGCGGATGCGGGAATCAATCTTCTCAAAAGTCAACCAGATGTTGAGCTTACCTATGACCCAGAACTGTTTAGAGATTTCAACAAAATTCTTTCAATAATTCACGAATACGACGCTTTAATTACGAGAAGTGGAACGCCTGTGACAGAAGAACTGTTTGAGAGAGCCAAGAGATTAAAAGTTGTCGGTAGAGCAGGTGTAGGTGTTGACAATATAGACCTTGACGCTGCTTCACGAAGAGGAATTTTAGTTGTTAACGCTCCGACCGGCAACACTTTAGCGGCTACAGAACATACAATGGGAATGATGATTGCAGCCGCAAGGCAGATTCCTTACGCTCATAACTCTTTAATGATTGAGAAAAGGTGGGATAGGAAGAAGTTTATGGGCGTTGAGCTTGCAGGCAAAACGCTTGGAATTATCGGTTTTGGAAGAATAGGTTCAAGAGTTGCCATTAGGGCGAAAGCTTTTGATATGAAGGTCATAGCTTATGACCCTTACATAAAGAAAGAAAAGGCAGAGAGACTTGGAGTTGAATTAGTTGATGAGCTTGATGAACTCCTTAAGAGGTCTGACATTATAACGGTTCACACTCCACTAACAGAAGAAACGAAAAATATGATAACTAAGAAAGAGATTGAGAAGATGAAAGATGGCGTTATTCTCCTCAATATAGCGAGGGGAGGAATTATTAACGAGGAAGACCTTTATGAAGCGCTTGTAAGCGGTAAAGTTAGAGCAGCAGCAATTGACGTTTTTGCAAAAGAACCTGCAACCGATAACATTCTTCTTAAAGCACCGAACATTGTAGTTACTCCTCACATAGGTGCGAATACTTACGAATCACAAACAAACGTTGCAGTGATAATAGCCAATCAGGTGCTTGCTGCTTTGAGGGGTGAAGAGGTAGAGTTCGCCGTTAACGCTCCTTACGAGGATACTGCTGCAGCGAAAGTTTTAAAGCCATTTATGGAGCTTGCTGAGAAGCTTGGACTTTTTGCTGTTCAGGTTGCTTGCTCAAGGTCTAAGGAGATAACTCTTGAGTTTAGAGGGGACTTGGGAGAAGATACATCTCCTTTAGTTACTGCTTTTCTCAAAGGATTCTTACAGAAGATTGTTGATATCCCTGTTAATTTGATAAACGCTCCATTCCTTGCGAAAGAGAAAGGAATTTCTGTTGTTGAAGTTAAGAGACCTGAAGGTATTAATTTCAAGAAGTTAATAAGGGTTTCCTGCAAGTCTGATAGAGGAGAGTTCACCATTGCCGGAACGGTTATGGACGATAAGTTCCCTAAAATTGTTGAGATTAACGGCTTCCTGTTTGACTTAACGCCAGAAGGAAAGCTTTTACTCATTAAGAATATTGACGTTCCGGGAGTGATAGGAAAGTTAGGTTCTATCTTAGGTAAGTACAGCGTTAATATCGCCGGGTTCCAGCTTGGAAGAACGGAAAAAGGTAAAGAAGCTAAGGGCGTAATTTTGGTAGATGATGACGTTCCTGCTGAAGCTATAGAAGAGATTAAGAAGATTCCAGAGATAATGGAAGTAAAACAGATTACGCTATCTTAGTTAAGTCCCCCTTTAAGGGGGGCTATAGTTTTCTATCTCATCATAGGAAAGGAAGGTACGTTCTGGGGGAGGTTCCCCGGTGGAGGCGGAAATTGACCTGGCGGCATCTGAGGTGCAGGTGATGGAGCAAGTGGAGGAGCGGGTAGTTTAAAGGCATCGTTGGATACCTTTTTCCTGAATTCTTCTAAGGTCATTTCCATAGTACTTTCGTTACCTTCTGTTTTTAAATACCAGACGATGCCGTCTTTATCGGCGCATATTGTTGTTTTCTCTCCATCTTTTACTAAGTAGCAGGTAGTTTTGTGTCCGTTAACAATCTTTGTACCGATTTTCTTGTATTCCTTTTCCGAGGAGAAAAGGTCGTTCATGTTTAGGGGCTTTTCTGTTTGACGGGAAGTGAAGTTTGTAGAACCCATGAGGAAGCAAAACCATCGGTCTTGTGGGGTTTTAGCACAGGCGTAACTTTTGTTATTTATGGTGTAGGTTCTTGTTTCTACGTTTTGGGAAGGAACTGACATGTCTATTCTGCTTTTATCTTCTTTTCTGTAGTAGGTGTAAGTCCCTTCTCTTGCGCTCTTTACATTTTCCGTTTTCAGTTTTATCCGGTATTTTGCTTTGAACTCTTTAATTTTTAGGAAGTTTTCAAGTTCTGGTGGAAAACTACCTGCAAAGGCTGGCGTTGATAGTGAGAAAAGTAGAAATAATAAAAACTTCTTCATTTTCTCCCCCCGATTAAATTATTAATCAATTATACCAATGACACTGTTAAACTCTAAATAGGAGACGGAAAAAAGCTATACCTCCTGTGGTTGCTGTAAGACAGGTTATTACGTTAACGGCAACGTTGAAAAACGCTTTAAGGAAAAGCCCCTCCTGTATAAGAACTACTGTTTCGTAGCTGAAGGTTGAAAAGGTTGTTAATGCCCCTAAAAAACCTGTTATTAACATTGCTTTCCATTCTGGTGCTATAACGTATTCAAACACCATTACTAAAAAACCTATCAAGAAGCTTCCTAAAACGTTGACGCATAACGTTCCTACTGGAAACGTTGTTCCTAACGTTTTCTGAACGAATCCGGCTATGAGAAATCTCGCTATTGCGCCTAAAAATCCACCCACCCCCACATAAACCGCCAGCATCCTACACTCCTACCTGTTTGATGAGAGAATCTGTAATTATTTGAAGAACTCTGTCTCTCGTTTCATCAAAATCTATGTTTTCAACTATTGGCGTTCCGTTCTCTTTTGCCAGGTGGTAGAGAAAATCCTGAATGATTCTTATCGCTCTAAAGTTGCGCAGGTATTTTTTGCTGGTGCGGGAGGATTTTTTCTCCCGTGAGTAGAATCGGCTTTTGTGAATCTCTTCATCTAAGGTTGTTAGTAGGATTTCCACAACGTACGCTTTGTCGCAGAACTTTTTGAAAGAACCAGGTAGCAGGTGTATTCCTTCAACAACTAAACTGACGTTCTCTTTAATAGCTCTGCACACTACCGCCTCAACGCCGGTCAAAACCTTTTCAGCCTGGTCTAAAAATCCGTAGATAATCTTGTCTTTCTTACTCATTTCACCGAACTTGTAGATAACCTTTCCGGCTTCGTAACTTGATACGTGTATGGAAGGAACTAACTCCTTTGAAATCATCTTCCTCATAACTTCTCTTATAGAATCGGTTGACGCCATCCTGTTGATTTCCAAAATGCCTGCAAGCTCTGCGGCGAGGCGAGATTTCCCTACACCGGTTGCTCCGCCTATCAAAATGATTAAAGGCTTTCCTAAATGTTTGATTTTCCGCCAGAGTAAGTATCTCTTGCTGAACTCTTTTCCTAACCTTTTGCTTATCAATTCCGCGGTAATCTCTCTCAGTTCGTTTCTCGTTACGCGGAAAACTCCTTTTTTCCTTAAAGCCTCCGCAACTTCTTTCGCTATCTCAAACGCTTCCTGAACGCTTGCCCCTGCCGAACGGATAGAACCTGCTAAAATTCCCCTTGAGAAAGGAACGAACGTTTTGCCGTCTGGTTCTGCGACTAAAATTTCTCTTTCACCAACTAACCTCTTGTAGCGCCGCGCAACCTTTGTTCCGAATTTCTTTTTCAAAATAGAATAAACTAAGTTTGTCAGCTCTTCAGAAGTGATAGTGCCTTTAAACGAGGAAGCAACCTCGTCTGCTATCTTGTAAGCCTCTTCAACGGTAAGTCCTGCTTTGGTTAAAGACCTTACCAAAACGCCCCTTGAGAAGGGGTATTTTTCTCCAGCGCTATCTATTACGAACCGCTTTGCCATACCTGTAAATTTCCCTGATTAGTTTTAAATGTTGATTATAGCTTTTTGAGAAAAGGTGTTTATTGCCATATGCCACGAAGTAAAGGTATTGGGTTTTGGCAGGATACATGGCAGCTTTAATGGAACTGAGAGATGGATTACAGATGGGCGTTGGGGGTAAGCCCCTTACGTAATAGGTATTGTACGGAGATGGAAAATCCACATCTCCCCTGTGAAGCCTTTTCTTCTCTATCCCTGCCATTTTGTAGGCGTAAAAAACGGTTGGGTCACACTGGAGTTTCATCCCTTTTGTAAGCCTGTTGTATATTACGCTCGCTATTAAAGGTTTTTCCTTTTCGTTGGACGTTTCTTTTTCTATTATTGAGGCAACAATGAGAATTTTCGGTAAAGTTACTTTCTTTAACGCCTTTTTTACTAAAGGAGGAGGGTTATAACCTTCAAACAGCGGATATACTCTATCTTTAAATTCTTTTACTGGAACGCTTAGAGCCTTTCTGCAGTTTGCTTCTTGTGCTACTTTGTAAGTATCGGGAAACAGGTATCCTTCTAAAAAAGGGATATTCAGCTTTTTCAAAAAATCTTTATCTTTTGAAAGCTTTAAAACTTCACCCTTTGAGCAGATTCCCGTTTGGCTCAGCGTTTTATCAACAGAAAACAAGTCATCACCTGGACGAATTGTAAAAGAAACAAGGCAGGGATGCCCTTTGGTGAACTCTTCAAGAATTTCTCCTGCAGTTAGTTTACCGCTAAACTCGTAACATCCTTCCTTCACTTTAAGTTTCTTGAGTTTAACCCAGATATAGACCGGTAAAACGTGAGAGATAACGTTTTGCTCCTTGAGCCTTTCAATTACCTGCTTAACGCTTTCTCCCTTTTTAATTTTCAGTTTAACGTTTACTTCTTTTGGGAAGAGAAAATCGCGTAACGCATAGGTAATGAAAGTAGAGATAAAAAGGAGAACTGCTAAGAACGGAAGCAGTTTTTTCATTTTAACCTTTTAAAAGCGCAGATTAACCTTTGAACCGCCGTAACGTTAGAAAATACCGCCAGGACGCCTATGAAAAAGTTGAGGTATCCTGTTAGTAGGGCTAACAGTATCAACAGAAACCGCTCTGGTCTTTCAAGCAATGCAGCTTTGCAGTCTGCTCCTAAACTTTCCGCTCTTGCTCTTGCATAGCTTGTGGCGAACGAACCCATTAGAGAAAGAAGTGAAAACGCCAGCAGTAAAGAGTCTTGTTCCTTAAAAGCTAAGAAAGCTATTGCTGATAGAGGGAAAAAATCAGCGTATCTGTCTAAGAAGGAATCTAAAAAAGCACCGAATTTAGTGGTGCTGTTAGTTGTTCTTGCCACTATTCCATCTAACATATCACACAAACCTGAAAGAGCGAAGAAGAACGCTCCACCAATTAGACTTCCGATGCAGATAAAGAAACTGCTAACCAGAGAGAAAATGAAGCCTGCTACTGTTAACAGGTTTGGAGTTATTCCTAAGCTTTTCAGCCCTTCGGCTAAAGGTTTCAGTATTTCTTGCGCCCTTGACTTTACTTCTGCAGTCCCTATCATTCAGTAGTCCTTTTTGGTTTTAACACATGTTAAGAGTAAAAAAATTATAATTGAAAATGGACTGAAAACCGAAATTAATGTGGGGAGAAGAGATGGAAGAAAGGTTAACGAAAGAAGAATTAATTGAAATCATGGCAGTTCTCATGGAAGAGGAGGGGTTTGAGGTTTATGAACCTCAGTCGGAAGAGGAGGAATACCTTCCAGACTTTTTAGCCGTTTACGAGGACGAAAACGGCGAAAGACACCAGATAGCTGTTCAAGTTGAAGACTGTCAAACCGTTAATACTGAAGAAGCAGAAGCTAAGGCAAAAGCCATAGCGGAACACTGCAGAATGTCAGGTGAAGGATTTATCTTTGTCGTTCCGTTAGAGTGCGAAGAAGAGGGCTTTAACAAGTTTAAAGAATGGGGACTGGAAGATATTGCGGAATTCGTTCCTATCGGTATAGAGTTTGAAGAAGAAGAGGAGTAATGAGGTATTTCTCCTTTTCTGAATACCTCAGGAAAACTTTTAACGCAAAGGTTTACAGGGTAACGGTAGATGCAGGTTTTACCTGTCCCAACAGAGATGGGACGAAAGGGACGGGGGGATGTATCTACTGTTACGCTGGTTCCGAATATAACCCTGACAAAAGGCTTTTAAGCGTTGAAGAACAGATAGCTAAAGGAATTGAAAGGGTTAAAAGGCGCTATGGGGCAGAGAAGTTTTTGGTTTACTTTCAGGCTTTTACCAATACCTACGCGCCTGTTGAAAAGTTAAAGGAAATCTACGATACGGTAAGAAAGTTTAGCGAAGTTGTTGGAATAATAATTGGAACGAGACCTGACTGCGTTCCAGATGAAGTCCTTGAGCTTATAAATTCCTACACCGAAGACTATCAGGTATGGATAGAGTACGGACTGGAAAGCCCTCACTTTAAATCTTTAAGGTGGATGAACAGGAGACACGGCGTTTCCGACTTTATTGATGCCGTTTTAAGGACGCGTCGGTTTGAAAAAATAAAGATTTGTGCTCACGTTATTCTGGGAATTCCCCTTGAAGATGAAGAAGATATGCTTGAAACTGCTGACTTCCTTTCAGCTATCAGGGTTGACGGCGTAAAAATCCACCCCCTCCACGTCATTAAAAATACGAAGTTAGCTGAAATTTACGAGAGAGAAAAGTTCTCTCTTTTGGAGCTGAATTCTTACGTTAACCTTGCGGTAAGGTTTATAGAAAGGCTGCGCCCAGATATAGTTGTTCAAAGAGTTACAGGCGAAGCTCCTGAAGACTTACTGATAGCGCCTGAGTGGTGCAGCCACAGAGAGAAGAATAGGGTAATTAATCTGATAAGAAAAAGAATGGAAGAACTTGATACCTATCAGGGCGCCAAGTGCCGATTTTTATCTATGGTAAGGTGAGCCTTTGTTTATCAGGTAAGCCCGGTAAATTTGTTCTAAAAGGACGATTCTTGCTACATCGTGCTGGAGCGTCATTTTTGAAAGGGAAAGGGTAAAGTCGGCTTTTGTTTTTACTTCTTCTGATAGTCCGTCTGCGCCGCCTATTAGAAAGGAAAGGTTTGCTTTTGAGGAAAGTAGTCTGGCAAACTCAATAGAGGTCAGCTCCTTGCCTCTTTCGTCTAACGCTACTGTGAAGCCTTTTGCTTCTTTCAGAAGTTCTTTTCCTTCTTCTTCAACGGTTTTTTTCTTTTTTACTTCAACGATTTTGAGGAACGGAACTCTGCGGGCGTAGTATTCTTGGGCTTGGTGGAAGTGAGGGGGGATTTTTCCAACTGCTACTACTCTGACTTTCACAGCTTCTCCAGCTAAAAGGGACTCCAGAAGGAGCCCCGATTATTCGTTTATCAACTCTGAAGGTTCTATTCTTGGCGCATCCATCCAGAGCGTTTCAAGGCTGTAGGTTTCTCTCGTTTCTGGACGGAACACGTGAACGATAAGGTCACCGTAGTCTATCAAAATCCAGTTTGCCTGGTCGTATCCTTCTACGTTGACCGGAAGGATACCGTTTTCTTTAAGTTTTTGTTCTACTTCGTCTGCTATCGTTCTTGCGTGTGTGTCTGACGTTGCTGAAACTATGAGGAAGTAATCGGCTAAGGTGGTCAATCCTCTTAAGTCTAAAATTGTCGGGTCTTCAGCTTTCTTGTCAAGTGCTGCTTTGAGTGCAACTTTGAGCTTTTCAATACTATCCAAGCTTTTTTACCTCCTTAAAAGGTTTCTTTAATCTTCCACCAAATGGAGTGTTTTATCGGGTTTATTACAGGTTCAACATTTAGGATTTTTTCGCCTAAGAGGATTCTCCTTGCTTTTATGCCGTAAGGTGAATTGGGATACTTTTCGGCAACTTCTTTGAGTATCTTTTCGCCGATTACGTGGTTCTTTTTAGCTGTTTCCTTCCACCTTTCTATGTCTGACTTTATCAGCTTTATTCTGTATTTAGCTACTCTTCTTTCGTCCGGGTCGTTTGAGTGAAGCCTTTCCTCTTCCTGCTCTAACTTATCTTTCAGCCTTGAAATCTCATCGTCAGCCTGAATGTAAGTGAAGTAGTAAGCTCTTCCAAGCAGGTAATCAAGCCTGTCGGGTGCTTCAACGTCTGAGTATTTCTCTTTTGCCAATTTGTATCTTTGAATTGATGCGGTAAACTTTCTCAGCATGTCGTAGGTGCCGCCGATGTAGATGTCGTGTTCTGCTAAGATTTTTCTTGCTAATTTAATGTATTCTTTAGCTTTGGGAACACGAGGGTCGTTTGGGTAGAGCTTTATGAATTTTTCAAAGGTGTTTATAGCTCTTTTTGTGAAGGTCTGGTCCCACTGAGGACCTTTTATGAGATTGAGGTAGCAGACGCCCAACCTGAACATGGCGTCTTTTGCGTAAGGTGATGCGGGGTATAGTTCTAAAAACTCTTCGTAGTTTAAGGCTGCGTTTTCAAAGTCTCCGTCGTTAAAGTAGGCATCGGCTAAAAAGAGTTTTGCCTTTTCCTGCTGCTGCGGTGACAATTCGCCGTTTAGTGCTTTCTTTAGCAGTTCTTCTGCTCTTCCCCAGTCTTGCTGATAGGCGGCTTTAATCCCTTCTCTATACTGTTCCTGAGTTGTGGTGGGGATTTTAGAACAGGAAAACAGGGCAATTCCTAAGGCTGTGGTCAAGAGTAGCTTTCTTTTCATCGTTCTCCTCTCAATTTATCCTTTAACCACCATAAATTTCTCTATGTGGTAGTGTTCAACAGGTACAACTTTTATTTCTTTGTCGTATAGCTTTTCAATTCTCTCAATTATATCTTTTTCGTCCGTTGTCAGTTTTTCCGCCACTAAAGGATTTGCATAAACTTTTATAACTTTACACTGAGCAGGGTTAGTTTTAAGATTTTGAAGGATTTCCCTTTCCACCTCAAACGTTACGGTTTCTAAAGATTTAACTCTTCCTTTACCTTCACAGTAGGGACACGTCATTGTCAGGCTTTTACCTAAACTTTTCTTTACTCTTTTTCTCGTCATTTCAACCAAGCCTAAATCTGACATGCTGACGATTTTCGTTCTTGCCCTGTCTTTTGCTAACTCTTTTTCTAACGTTTCAAGGAGCAGTTTTTTGTTTTCTTCGTTTTTCATGTCTATGAAGTCAATGACAATTATTCCGCCTATGTCTCTTAAGCGTAGCTGTCTTGCTATCTCTTTTGCTGCTGCTAAGTTTATTTCAAGAGCAGTTTCTTCTAACGTTTTTGTGTTTCTGAACTTTCCGCTGTTAACGTCAATGGAAACCAGTGCCTCTGTTTCATCTATAACTATGTAGCCGCCGTTTGGAAGGTAAACCTTTCGTGATAGCGCTTTTTCTATTGCCCTTTCAACGCCGAACTTTTCAAATAGTGGAACGTTCTGACCGTAAAACTTAATTCTCTTTGCAAGTCTGGGGATAAAGGCTTTTGCAAAGCTGACCGCCCTTTCAAATTCTTTGCGGGAATCTATGAGAACTTCTGATACGTCTTCTGTTAAGAGGTCTCTTAAAGTTTTGGGGACTATTTCAAGGTCTTGGTAGAGAAGCGCCGGCGGAGGTCTTTTTTCTGCCTTTTCTAAAAGTCCTCTCCAGACCTTTAGTATGTAGGCTAAATCTTTTTCTATTTCTTCTTCCGAAATTCCTTCTGCTGCCGTCCTTATGATTAGTCCGTAATTTTCCGGTTTTATCTTTTCGGCTATCTGTTTTAGTCTTTCTCTTTCTTTTTCGTCGGTTATTCTCCTTGATATTCCAATACGGTTTATTGTGGGCAGAAGGACTAAGTAGTGTCCGGGGACGGTGATGTTGGTTGTGACGCGGGGACCTTTTGTTCCTATCGGTTCTTTCGCTACCTGAACTAAAACCTCTTGTCCTTCCGATAAAACCTCTTCTATTGATGGAAGCTCTATTTCAAACTCGCCGCTTTCAAAAAGTTCGTCTTCTTCATCTATCTCTACTGTTACGGCGTCTTTTACGTAGAGGAAAGCTTTTTTAGATATGCCTATGTCAACGAATGCTGCCTGAACGGCAGGAACGATTTTGTGGACTCTTCCTTTGTATATATTGCCGACCGTTCCTCTGTTGCCTTTCCTTTCAACGTAGAACTCTACTAACTCTCCGTCTTCTAAAACGGCTATTCTTACTTCTTTTGTGTGAGCGTTTATCAAAATCTGTTTGTTAACTTTTGACAAGCGGTTCTCTCCATACTTTTGTGTTTTCAAGGTTTAAGCCTGCTGCGTTGAGCAGGTCTTGCACGTTTAAAATATTGCCGTTTGTAACGGTTAAAACAACCGTTAGTATTCCGTCTTTGAAACCGTAGGATTTTATCTTCTCTTTCAGGTTGATTTCTCTGCCTTTTCTGTCTATGAGCGTTCCTGTTTTTAGGAATTCCCAGTTTCCTGCTTCTTTTAGGGGTTTTATGTGGTAGGTTACTTCTGTGATTTTGTTTATGAGGCTGCTTTTTTTGTCTATTTCAAAGGCTGACTTGAGCCTGAGTCCGTTGGGCAGGAAGTTGTTGATTTCTTTTATTAATTCTTTAGAAAAGGTAAAGTCTTCAGTTAGTTCTACTTCGACGATTTCGCCCAATCCTTCAACGCCTACGGGTAAGCCTAAGAGTATGTTTAGTTTGGGGTGGGGGTTAAAGCCTTGAGAATATCTTAAGGGTATCTGGAATTTTCTGAACGCCCGGGTGAAGGCTCTCGTCAAGTCTAAAAGAGATAGGAATTTTGCTTCTTTCACTTTTTCAAATACGACTGCTAACTTCTTCTTTAGAGGAAATTCTTTTTTGGGGCGCGGCGGGACGGTGAATTCTATCTTTTCCGGTATCGGGTGTTCTTTGAGCTTCTCTATTTCTTCTTTTGTGCAGGCGCCGCAGCCGTGGCATCCGGCTATTCTGCAGTCTGGCGTTCTGATGGCGTTTTTTGCTTTTTCAAGTTCTCTTAACAGAAACTTTTTCGTTACAACGCCTTTTATAAAGTCCCAGGGTAGTTCTTCATTTATATCTCTTTTGGCGATTGCCTTTTCAACTGGAAATGCCGTTTCTTCAAAGGCTTTCAGCCAGCCTTCCCAGTTTAAGTATTCGTTCCACTCGTCAAGCTGGCAGCCGTGTTTGTGGGCAGAAAGTAGAAGTTTTGCCGTGTCCTCATCGCCTCGCGTTAGAATGGCTTCAATGAGAGATTGGCGGTAGTCGTGGAAGCGTAAGGTGAAGGTGCGGGGGGATTTTTTCTTGATTTTCTGGATTTTCTCTTCTGCTTCTTCTCTGCTGCTGAAGGCTTCCCACTGAAACGGAGTAAAAGGTTTGGGAACGAATATGGAAATACCTGCTGCTAAGTGTTTTCTGCCTTTAAATCGTTTTCCGATTTTGTGAACCTGCCAGAGCATTTCTATGAGAGCATCTATGTCTTCTTCCGTTTCAAAGGGTAGTCCTATCATGAAGTATAGCTTTAGCCTGTTCCAGCCTCTTTCAAACAGCCCTTCTACTGCTCTGTATAGGTCTTCGTTGGTTAGGTCTTTGTTTATACAACTTCTCAGCCTGTCTGAGCCTACTTCAGGTGCCAGCGTAAAACCTGTTTTTTTAACTTGCATCAGTTGGGATGCTAAGTCAGGATTGAAGCCTTTAACTCTCATTGATGGAAGGGAAAGAGATATCGTGTTTTTGTAGCAGTATTCCATTATCAACGGAACTAATTGGTTGAATCTGCTGTGGTCAGATATTGAAAGAGAAGAAAGAGAGGCTTCTTCGTATCCTGTGTTTTTAAACGTTTCGTCAAGGATTTTGAGAATTGTATTTTCATCTTTTTCTCTGTAAGGTCTGTAAACGTAGCCTGCCTGACAGAACCTGCAGCCCCTTAAACATCCGCGGGACGCTTCAATGGCTATTCTGTCCTGAGATGTTTCAACCGTTGGAACGGGAAAGTTGGTGTGGAAATAAGTGGGTGAAAAGGAATGAAAGATGGCTTTTTTGACCGGATATCTGCCGAATTTCGGAACCCAAACTCCTTTAATGTTTTTTATTGCGTGAAGGAAGTCTTCTCTGCTGCCTCCCTGCTTTTTAACCTCTCTTAATGTTTTTGCCACCTCTATTAGAGTTTCTTCGCCGTCACCGATTGAGAAGAAGTCAACGAAAGGTGATAGCGGAACGGGGTTGTAAACGCAGGGACCTCCTGCAAATACTATCGGGAAGCCTTTTCTTTCTTCGCTAAGTAGAGGAATACCGGCAAGCTCAAGGCATTTAAGAAGGTTGGTGTAGGTGAGTTCTGATGACAGGGAAAATCCCCACAACTCATACTCCCTCACCGGTCTCTTCTCTTCTATCGTGAAAAGGGGAATTCCCCGCTTTTTCATAAATTCCTGCATGTCGGGTCGGGGCAGGTAAGCTCTGTGCATGAGGGCAAAGTCTGTCAGGTTGTTGATGGTGTGGAGGAGGATTTTTCCGCCTATATGGGAAGTCCCGATTTCGTAAAGGTCTGGATAGGTTAGAACGAACCTGACTTCTCTTTCTTCAAAGCGGTGGTATTTTAGATTTAACTCTAAAGAAAGGTAGCTTGCAGGTTTTTTAACGCCGTAAAGTGCCTGGAGCGTTTCTTCGTCAAAAGTTACGACAGAACTCATAGAATCTCCTCTTTTCTCTTTCCCATGCTGAAAGGTCTGTGCCTTTGCAAACGCCTAATTGATTTAGAAATTTAAAGTAGCCGATGGAGGGGATTTTATCCTTTTTGGTGACGATGATGGAGCCGGGGAGGATTTTCCAGTTGTTGTACGTGTAGAAGCAAACCCTGTGCAAGTAGCCAACCAGCTTTCTATAAGCGAGTCTCCCTTTACCTATAGATATTTTCCTCTTTTGCAATTCTTTCACCACTTCGCTGTAGTAAAACGTCTCCCTTCTCTTTCCAGCTTCAAACAAAATTTCCCACAATATCCATTCAACCATCAGAAGCTATACACAACTCCCGTAAAAAACGTTTTATCCGTGTGGTATTCCGTTCCTTCAGGTAACAAGTTCTGGTAGTCAACCGTGTAGGAAATCTCAAGTGAAAGGTTTTCAGTTAATCCTACTTTTAAATTGGTTTTGCTGTGAATGAAGTAGTCATTGCCGTTTTTTAGAGATATTTGGTAATCAATTCCTTGCTCAAGCTGAACGTTCTCTTTAAGCTGTCTTGTATAGTCTACAGAGATTTCAGACTGACCGTAGCTGTCTGTAGTTCCATCTGCGTAGTTATTGTAAACGTAACTGACGGTTGTTCCTATCCTTAGTTGCTGTTTTTCGGTTTTAAAAGGATACCACGCAATACCGGGACCAATTCCTACTCTAAAATCGTAACCGGAAAACCTGTCGGAGAAAATAAAATTCTTCACGAAGAAGGACAGCTTTTCCGATATGCTTCTTTCACCCCTGTTTTCCATAGACACTCTGTTGGCACTTTCTTTTCCATTGTCCTCTTTATAGAGGTAGTTTCCTTCAGAGTAAAGATTCCACTTTCCTATATCTTTTGTTATCTGATATCCTGCAGAAAAAGCCTTTGTGTTAGTATTTCCGGAAGTTTCAGAGTAGGAAAGGGATACTGAGTTATCGTTTCCTCCGTAGCATAGTGCAGGGAAAAGACTGAAAATAACGATTAGAAGGAATCTGCTTTTCAATCTGCCCTCCCGTGTATAATTTGCTTGCTACAAATATATAAAGAATTGTCGGAGAGATGCTGTGGATAGAGAAAAGCTGATAGAAAACCTTAAATCTTTTGCAATAGCCCTTGTTTTAGCTCTCATCATAAGAACCTTTATCGTTCAATCTTTCCACATTCCTTCGGGTTCTATGATACCAACGCTTTTGGTCGGCGACTTTATATTGGTTGATAAAGTTACTTATCACTTCAGGAATCCAGACAGGGGCGATGTTGTCGTTTTCCACTTTCCGTTAAATGAAGACGTTTACTATATAAAAAGGATTGTAGGACTTCCCGGAGATAAGGTACAAGTTATAGATGGAAAGGTTTACATAAACGGAAAACCTTGTAAGTATCAACCTGCAGGGGAATACTCCTACGTTGAGAACGGCGAGAAGGTGACTGGAAAGCTTTACTACGAGTTCCTTCCGAGAAAAGAGGGAGGGGTAAAGAAGCACTTAATACTTAAAACGGGAACGAGAGGAGACAATACTCAAGTTTTCGTTATCCCCAAAGGCGAGTATATGATGATGGGAGATAACAGAAACAACAGTTATGACAGCAGATTCTGGGGATTTGTAAAGAGAAAGGAGATTGTTGGAATAGCAAGAATTATCTTTTTCTCTTGGGATGGGAACAAACATCTACCACGATTTAACAGAATGTTTAAGTTAGTAAATTAAGGGGAGGATTAAACCTCCCCCTTTAAGTTACTTTCTCTTTTTCTTGAGTTCTTTTTCAGTAGCTTCTTTGAGGTCTTTACCAGGCTTGAAGGCAGGAGTGAGTTTTGCAGGTACTTCTACCTTTTCTCCTGTTCTTGGGTTTCTTGCTACTCTTGGAGCTCTTTCCTTCATGAGGAACGTACCGAAGCCTCTGATTTCTACCTTGTCGCCCTTAGCCAAAGCTTCTGTTACTACTTCAAGGAATGCGTTGAGAGCTGCTTCTGCGTCCTTCTTTCTTATTCCTGCCTTCTCGGCGATTGCTGCTACCAAATCACTCTTTGTCATGCCGCTCCCTCCTAAAGTTGGTTTAAGTTAAAGTGCCATAAGGCTTAAAGTGAAAATACTATTTTAAATTTTAAATGTCAAGAGGTTACAGCAACTTTAATTCCCAATTTTGCCTCAACTGTTTCTGGCGATATCCCCTCTATAAAAAGCGTTTTTATTCTTGAGGTTTCACCTTTTATTATCTCTATTCTTGATTTAGGGACTTTCAAAGCCTTTGACAGCAGTTCAACTACCGCTTTGTTCGCCTTTCCCCCTTCCGGCGGAACTGTTACTTTCATCTTCAGTCTTCCCTCTTCCACTTTCTCTATCTTGTTTCTTGACGCTTTCGGCTGGACTTTTACTTCTATTATCAGTCCGTTTTCCTTCTTTTTCGCTTTTAGCATTTGGTTTTAACTCCTCCAAGATTCGCGTCATATCTAAAATTGCTAATTTAAGTCTGTCGTAGACCTTCTTTTGAGCTAATTTTAGCTTTTCTATTTCAATTTCCAATTCCTTCTTCTTTCTTTCAAGCTGTTCCTTTTCTTCCGTTTTCTTCTGGACGATTTTTTCTATCTCTCTTTTTGCCTTTTCAATCAGCATCTCAGTTTTGTATTCTGGAGTTTTTTTCTTCAAGTTTTCTATTTCGTTTAAAAGGTTTTGATAAGCGTTTGCAACGTCATTAAGGAACGCTTCCACTTCATCTGGGTCGTATCCGAAAAGTTTTTTGCTGAACTCTTTTGTTCTTATATCGGCAGGTTTAATAGATATCTTTTTATTTACCATCTCTTTCCCCGTGAGTTAATTGTGTGCGCCAATCCATTATAAAACATCTTTTAACAACCTGACAAACTTTTCAAGTGCTTTACCTCTGTGACTTATCCTGTTCTTTTCTTCTATGGTTAGCTCAGCCATCGTTTTGCTGTATCCTTCGGGGATAAATAGAGGGTCGTAGCCAAAGCCTCCGCTGCCCCTTGGTTCAGTGATTACCTTTCCCTTTACTTCTCCTTCGCTCCAAAATCCAAAGGTTTCTGGGTAGGAAAAAACGAAGAAAGAAACGTACTTTGCAGGAGATTCTGTTAAGCCCAACTCTTTCAGCTTTTTTATCAGTAGGGCGTTGTTCTCCTCATCTGTGGCGTTTTCACCTGCAAATCGTGCAGACCTTACTCCGGGAAGTCCTCCCAACTTCTCAACAACGAGTCCGGAATCTTCGGCAATTACTGGCAAGTTTAAGCGTTTGGCGTAGTAAGTTGCTTTTTGATATGCGTTTTCCAAGAAAGTTTCTCCAGTTTCTTCTGGCGGTTCTAAGCTAACGTTTAAATCTTTTAGGGAGATTACTTCAACGTTAAGGCTTTTAAGCTTTTCTCTCACTTCTCTAACTTTACCCTGATTGCCTGTGGCGAAAACGACCTTCAAGATTTTACTCCCAAAACGGATTTTTGTATCTCTATCAGCTCTTTTATGCCTTTTTCTCCCAAATTCAGCATCGTATTGAGGATGTCTCTTGAAAACGTTTCTCCTTCTGCCGTTCCCTGAATCTCTGCGAACTCTCCTTTATCGGTCATGACTATGTTCATATCCACTTCTGCTAAGGAGTCTTCTTCGTAGTTTAGGTCAAGGAGAACCTGTCCGTTAACCACTCCAACGCTTACTGCGGCTACAAAGTTTTTAACGGCGGATAACTTTTCAATTTTTTCTAAAGCTCTGTAAAGAGCAACAAAAGCACCTGTTATAGAAGCTGTTCTCGTTCCCCCGTCTGCCTGTATTACGTCGCAGTCTATCCAGATGGTTATCTCTCCTAACGCTGTCAGGTCAACGGCACATCTTAAAGACCTTCCTATCAATCTCTGAATTTCCTGAGTTCTTCCTGTTAGTTTACCCTTTGCTGCTTCTCTTACCGTTCTTTGGGCAGTTGCTCTGGGAAGCATTGAATATTCAGCTGTTATCCAGCCCTGCCCTGTTCCTTTTAGAAAGGGAGGCACTTTTTCTTCAACCGAAGCCGTGCATATGACCTTTGTATCACCGAACTCTATGAGACATGAACCTTCTGCGTGTTTGATGTAATCAAGGGTTATAGTTACTTTTCTCAGTTCATCAGGTTTTCTGCCGTCATTCCGAGTCAATAGAAACCTCCTCTATGAGAGTATCTTCTCCCATAATCATTTTGGCTATTCTTTCAAACCTCTCGGTTTTGTCGCTTACTAAAATTCTAACAACTCCTTCGTTTTCTGACTTTCTTCTGTGAGGTAGTTTCTTCTCTACCTCTTCTGCTACTGCCATGGCGGAGTCTATTAAGGTTACTTTGTCTTTTACTAATTTTTTTATTGTGTCTTTAATTAGTGGGTAGTGGGTACATCCTAATACCAGGGTGTCTATGTCCTTGTCCATTAGGTCCTGCAGGTATTTTTCTGCTACTAATTCTGTAACTTTGCCCGATAACCATCCTTCTTCTATGAGGGGGACAAAGAGCGGGCACGCTTTTTCAAATACTGTTGCAAACGGGTCTAAAGAGAGGATAGCTTTTCTATATGCGCCGCTTTTTATAGTTGCTTCCGTTCCTATTATCCCTATTCTTTTGCTTTTTGATTTGTTAACGGCTGCTTTTGCTCCGGGTTTAACCACTCCTATAACGGGAAAGGGGAATTCTCTTTTGAGTATTTCTAAGGCATAGGACGATGAAGTGTTGCAGGCGACGACTAATGCTTTTATGTTGAACTTTTGGAGGAGTCTTGCGTTCTCAACGCTGTATCTGATTATGGTGTTTGGAGACCTGTTGCCGTAGGGGACTCTGGCGGTATCTCCGAAGTAGATGAGGTTTTCGTGGGGGAGGATTTTTTTGATTGCTTTTAGGACGGTTAATCCTCCAACTCCAGAGTCAAAAATGCCTATAGGTTTTTCTGGCATTGCAACTCCTTTGCAGTTTGCCTTAAATTAAAGGGAAGTTTAGCAATTTTTAATTTTTAAAAGGAACGTTCTATGAGAACTTGCGAAGAAATTATAGGAAAGATTAAAGAATACCGAACAAACTTTGAAGAGGAACAGGTCAGGAAAGCTTACGAGTTTGCCAAAAAGAAACATGAGGGGCAATTTAGAAAGTCTGGAGAGCCTTACTTTTCGCATCCAGCGGAAGTGGCTTACATATTGGCTGAACTTAAAATGGATATCCCTACCATTGTAGCCGGGCTTCTACACGATACGGTTGAGGATACAGATGCAACAATAGAGGAAATAGAAAGGGAGTTTGGCAAAGAGGTTGCCTTTATCGTAAAAGGCGTAACGAAGTTGGAGGATTATAGCTTTCAGAGTAAAGAAGAGAAAGATGCGGAGGCTTTTAGGAACCTGTTAATATCTTTGGCTGAGGATATTAGAGTTCTCATTGTTAAATTAGCCGATAGGCTTCACAATATGAGAACTATGGATACTATGCCGAGAGAAAGTCAGGTAAGGAATGCGAGGGAAACGTTAACCATTTACGCTCCTTTAGCAAATAGATTGGGTATGTACAGGCTAAAGAACGAACTTGAGGATTTATCCCTTAAGTATCTTGACCCTGATGCTTATAGAGATATTGAAAAAAAGGTTAAAGATAAAAAGAAGAAGTTACTGCCCTACTTTGAAGATGTTATTAACACAGTCAAGAGAAAGCTTGAGGAGAGTGGTATTTCTTGCGATATCCAGTGGCGGTTTAAGCACATCTACGGCATTTATAGAAAGATGATTATTAAAAACATTCCTTTTGAAGAGGTTTATGACGTTGCAGGTATAAGGATAATAACGGACACTGTAGGTAATTGCTATCAGGTTTTGGGAATAGTTCACAGCCTTTGGAAACCTGTTCCCGGAAGATTTAAGGATTACATAGCTACTCCCAAACCAAACATGTATCAGTCCCTTCACACTACGGTTGTAGGTCCTAAAGGGCAGTTTATAGAGTTTCAGATAAGAACGTGGGAGATGCATCAGGTTGCCGAAATGGGTATTGCTGCCCACTGGAAGTATAAAGAGGGAGGAGGCACTTTAACAGAAGCAGAAAAAGAAAGGTTTATATGGCTTAGGAACCTGTTAGAGTGGGTTAAAGAGGAAAAAAATCCCCACGACTTCCTTGACTCCGTCCGCAAAGACCTCTACTCAGAGGAAGTGTACGTTTTTACTCCCAAAGGTGACTTAAAAACGCTGCCTGTAGGTTCTACGCCGGTAGATTTCGCCTACGCCATACATACATCTATAGGTCATCGCTGTAAAGCGGCAAAGGTTAACGGTAAGTTGGTTCCTCTCAACTACGTTCTTGAAAGCGGTGATAGGGTTGAGATTATTACTGGAAACGAGGAAAAGCCCAGTAGAGACTGGCTTGAATTTGTAAAGACATCAAAGGCTAAGAACGCCATTAAGAACTTTTTAAGGAAGCAGGAAAATGAAAGAGCTAAAAAGTTGGGAGAAACCCTCCTTGATAAAAATATCAGGAAGCTTTCTGAAAAATCCCTCTCCTCCCTCCTTGAAGAGTTAGAAAAAAGCGGAGAGCTAAAAGAGATTATCTCTTCTTTGGGTCATTCAACCGTAGAATCGCTGCTTATAGATGTAGGTTACTTTAAACTTAATCCAGAAAAGGTTGCGAGGCGTCTCTTAAAGCTTCCTGTAGAAACTGAAAAGAAAAAGAAAAAATCCCGCAGTAGAGAAAAGGTAAAAGGTATAAAGGTTGACGGCATAGACAACGTGATGGTTACACTGGCGTCCTGCTGTCATCCGTTGCCGGGAGACAAAGTTGTGGGAGTTGTCAGTTCAGGTAAGGGGATAGTTATTCACACCAAAAACTGCGTTGTTGTAAGGCAGATAATGGAAAGCTCTCCCGGGAAAATCGTTCAAGTTGAATTCCTGCCCGGTGATAGAACCTACAATGCAAAACTGAGGGTTTCTGTGGAAGATAAACCGGGTATGCTTGCAAGCGTTTCTTCTGTTATAGCGAAGTTGAAAATAAATATCGTATCTTCTATGAGCAGGTCAATTTCAGGTAGAGGAGTTCTGGATTTCATCGTTCAGGTTAAGAGTAGAGACGAACTTCAAGAAATTATAAGGGCTATAAAACAGGTAAAGGGCGTAATTTCTGTGAAGAGGATATATAGAGAAAAACCGGTGACGGTTAGGAATTAATTTTATAATCCAAAATTTTTTAACGATAACTCTTCTTTATCCAAAATTTCTTGCCTTTTCCCTTTTCTCCTCCAGATTTCCCCCTACCATCAAAAACCTGTCAGGAGGTAGAACAGATGCCTTTTTCACCTGAAAACAGACCTCACACGATTCACGGAATCCTGTTCGTGGCGCTCTTTGCGACAGCGGCACTTTACATTTCTCAATGTCCCATCTTTAAGCACCTTGGTATCAGCCCTTTAATTATCGGTATCGTTTTGGGTATGTTCTACGCCAATACTTTAAGAAATAACCTGCCGGAACCATGGGTACCAGGTATCGTTTTCTGTACTAAAACGCTTCTGAGGGCGGCGATTATCCTTTACGGTTTCCGTATAACGTTTCAGGCTATTGAGCAGGTTGGTATAGCCGGAATAGTTGCAAGTACGTTGGTTGTTGCTACTACGTTTTTAATCGGTTATTTTCTTGGAACGAGAGTTTTTAAGCTTGACTCTGACACATCAATACTGACTGCAACAGGTAGTTCAATCTGCGGCGCTGCTGCTGTTTTGGCAACAGAGCCTGTTATAAAAGCTGAACCTTACAAAAGCGCTATAGCTGTTGCTACTGTTGTTCTTTTCGGAACGATAGCTATGTTTCTCTATCCTGTAATCTATAAAACAGGAATTCTTCACTTTACACCTGAGCAGATGGGCGTTTACATAGGCGCAACAGTTCACGAGGTTGCTCACGTTGTTGCAGCAGGTAATGCAGTTGGACCTGAAACTGCCAAATATGCGGTAATTGTAAAGATGATAAGGGTTATGCTTATCGCTCCGTTCCTCATCATTCTCAGCTTCTTCCTCTCTAAGTTCAGAGGAAAGGGTGGAGCTTCTAAAATAACTATTCCTTGGTTCGCCGTAGCGTTTATAGGAGTTGCTATTTTCAACTCTTTCCACCTTTTACCAGAAACTTTGGTGAGGTACATCAACAACGTTGATACGTTTATGCTTACTATGGCTATGACCGCGTTAGGAATGGAAACGAGCGTTGATAAATTTAAAGGCGTTGGAATGAAGCCTATCTACCTTGCGTTCTGTTTGTTCATCTGGTTGCTCTTTGGTGGTTATGCGATTACGAAACTTGCTCTCTATGTAGGTAGCGTTTTATAAGTAGGATTTAAATAGCACTTTTGCCCCCTTTATAAAGGGGGCTTTTTTATTTAGTCATTTGTAAATGTTCAAAATTCATTTGATATTGCGAATTAAGATAACGTTTGGGTATAAAGTTAACAAACCAGACTATTACGCAAACTTATAATTAGTCATATTGACTTTGATTAATTAAGAAATATATACTTTTCAATGGAAAAACTTGAAAATCATTAAAGGAGGAGGACATGCGCAAGCTGATGAAGCTCGCAACAGTGGCAGCTGCTGGTATGTTATCACTTAGCCTTTATACTACCAATGCAGCTGCTAAGTACGAGTTCACAAACTACTCTGGTTCTGGACTCTCTTCTCAGACAGTTCAGTGTCTTCAGTGTCACCAGAAGGCTACACCTTTTGTAGTGAACGACTGGAAGAGGTCTAAGCACTTCTACAACGGCGTTGGATGTTACGAGTGTCACAAGTCTGACGCTACAAACCCTGCTGCTTACGAGCACTACGGATTCACAATTTCTACGCTCGTAACACCTAAACAGTGTTCTACTTGTCACCCAAAAGTTGCTAAGGAGTACATGGATTCTATCCACGCACACTCCGGTCTTATCTCTCAAGAAGCTGAGGCTAAGGCAGGCGGTAACTTCTCTGTTATCGTTCTTAAGATGTTAGGATGGAGCAAGAACAAGATAATTCCTCATCAGAACAGCTATGGTCAATCCACATGGCAGGACATCGTAAACGACCCATGCTGGCCATACGCTGGTGTTCCTGCAAACTTAAGAACACCAAGACCAACTGCTGCAGCAGTTATCAAGATATTTGCTAACTGGGGATGTTACTCCTGTCACGGAACAAAGGTTAGCATCGTTAAGAAGCTTCCTGACAAGGTTGTATTTGACTTAAGAACATGGCCAATGACAGGTGCTGGAACTATCAACCCAGACGGTTCTCTTGGAAACTGTGCTGCATGTCACCCATTCCACAGCTTCAGACTCAAGATTGTTAGAGTTGGTAGAGGTGCTTGCGGTAGATGTCACGAGTCTGAAGACCATCCAAACTACGAAATGTTTGGAAAGTCCATGCACGGTGCTGCGTTCCTCTCCCAATGTAACGAGTGGAACATGGACGCTCCTGCTATAAAGGCTGGCGTTGACTACTTTGCACCAACTTGTGCTACATGTCACATGGGTGCTGTTTATAAAGGCGACAAGATGATTTACGCTCCAACACACAACCCAGCTGCTATCTGTAAGTGGAAGCTTGGTATGTGGAAGCTCATCTTCGTTAGAAAGGCAGGTAAGCCTCACCCAGCTCTTCCAAGCGTTAAGTACCCAACAGACGGTATCAAGAACAGAGAAAGAGCGTTCGCTATGTGTACACAGTGTCACACCAAGCAGTGGGCTGCTAACTGCTTGATTGGTGGCGACTTAACTATGGGCGTTCTTGACTACATCAGAAAGATGGCATTCCAGGTTGAAAGAGACCTTGAGAAAGCTGGTCTCCATACACCGCTTGACAGAAAGATTGTTAGAGACATCGGTGCTATGGCTGTTAGACCTACAGAGATTGCTATGTTCCACTACGCTCCAGGTTACATCTGGTGGGATGGAATTTACAAGGTTGCATTTGAGTTCGTTGAGTGGCTTGAAACCAGCGTAGCTCCAAGACTCGGCGTTGACTACGCAAGCAAGTACGTAAGCTGGATTAAGAGCTACGAAGAGAAGGTTAAGAGATACCGCAGAAGACACCACATTGAAGACTAATTATCGCGCCTTTTAAAGCGCTTAAAGGGGAGGCAGATGCCTCCCCTTTTTTATTTTGTGTAAAGTAGTTGAAATGTAGATGTGTGATAGAATATATTAAAATTCCACATTTCAAATTAAAAGAGGTGGAAAATGAAAGTTTACCTTATAGTGTTTTCTCCCGATTGTTCCGCAGGAACTTACATGTTTGCCGAAACCCTTGAGTTTATTAACGATGCACACGTTAAAGTTTCTGGTTACTTCGTTTTCAACGACGATGTAAAGGAGTATTTAAGGCTGAAGAAAGAGAACGCTGCCAAGAAAACGTTAATAATTCCGCAGAGTTCCTACTCCTTTATAGAAGAGATAGAAGTTGAAGATTAGAATAAACTCTTAACCCAATCGGGAGTAATTCCGCTTTTTAAAATCAGGAGGGCTTCCATCTCTCTTGTCATATGTGTATGCCATACTCCGAACGCTTTAAACAGTTCTATCGTTCCTAAAAACACTACAACGACTAAAACTGCGTGAACAAGCGGTGGTAGATTTCTACCCAAAACCGTTATTTTTATTGAATCTGTAGTGCAGTTTGATTTACAATCAAGACAAGCCATACATTCTGTGTTGTTGAACTCTTTCATCTTTGAAGGGGTTAATCCTACCGAGCAAACGTCACACTTTCTGCACTGTTGACAGCTGCACTCTTCTCTTCTTATTCGTGTCAGAGAAAACAGGTTGAAAATTCCGTAGAGCGCTCCTAACGGGCAGAGATATCTGCACCAAAACCTTGGTACTACGATGGATAGAACAAACAGAGTAACGATTATTGCAGCAGCTATCGGGTGTTCTCCTTTAAAGAGGTCAATCCACCACTTAAAAAGGGATATGTCGGCTGCAGCGTTTGACGTTTGGGCTATCATAATCATTGCCTGAGCGGGAAAGGAAGCCATCGTGTATATAAACCAGCCTAAAATCAGGAACTTGGGCGTTCTGAGTATGAAATCTAACAATGGATAGAAGCGCCAGTTTTTCAGTTTTTCTCCTAACTCTGAAAGCGTTTTCAGGGGCAGAAGTTTTTTCCTTACAGCTACGGCGTAGTCGGTAATCGTTCCTACTATGCATATATACGAACAGAATACCTTTCCTATGAGGAGGGTTGTGATTATTGATGCTAAGATGAATACCATTGCCGCCGGGTGGTAAGGGTCTGTGATGCCCGTTTTTATCTTCATTATTACGTCAAACACTCCTGCTATGGGGCAAAAAACGTCTATGGCGTCGGGGCGGGGCGTTCCCTTGAATACGAATTCGTAATATCTGTAGATTATCCAACCGGTTAATAGCAGGAAGAAGAGCTGGATGACTGACCTTAATTTTGTATGGTTCATTTTTCCTCTTTTACGGCTGTTAGTATTGATTCAATTAAGTTTTTATCGTCAAGGGGGAAGTGTTTCTCAGAGCTTAGGTAGATGTGGTGAGGGGTTTTGAGTTCTCTATTCAGGACGATAACGTATCTGTATCCTTTGCCGAACGCTGTTTTAACAGATTCTTCTATGCTTCTTTTGATTATGTCTCTTGCAACAGAGAATCCTTTCTCTCTTAAGGCTTTTGCTATTTCGTAGGCTAACTTTCTTTCTTTTTTGAGGTCTATGATGTAAAAGTCTTTCTTTTCTTCTTTGAATATTCCCTTTCTTTCAAGAAGTAGCTGAAGTGAGTCAACGTTTACGGCTATACCTGTTGCAGGTAGGTCTCTGCCGAACTTTTTAAGTAGTTGGTCGTACCTTCCACCTGAAGCTAAAGAGCAACCTAATAGGGGGTGGAAGACTTCGTAGGTAATGCCTGTGTGGTATTTCATTCCTTTCCTTTCTGATAGGTCAAAAATCACTTTGCTTTCAAAACCGTAGCTTTTGAGAATTTCAAGTATCTCTTTTAACCTTTTTACTGCTGATAGGGATTGTTCGTTCTGGAAGATTTGGGCTGCTTTGTCAAGGGTTTCTTCTCTGCCGTAGAGGTCAAGGAGGGTGAGGATTTTTTCTCTCCTTTCGCCCGATATGTGGTGTTCTTCCATGAAGAGTTCAATACCTGAGATATCTTTTGAGGAGAGAAGTTTTATGAAAGTGGTGGGAGAGGGGATTTGAAGCTCCTCTATAACGCCGTCTATGAATTCAGAGTTTCCTATATCAATCTGAAACGATTTTAAACCTAAATTTTCTAAGATATTTACGACGACAGAAACGATTTCTGCATCGGCTTCCGGTTCGTTAACGCCTATGAGTTCAAATCCTATCTGGTAGGTTTCTCTTTCCCCTTCAACGTCTCTGAATACTTTGCCTTTGTAGTAAAAGCGAAAGGGAGGAGCTTCATCTTTGAAAGATGACGCTACAATTCTGGCAACCTGCGGGGTGAAGTCGGGGCGAACTGCCATCAGTTTTCCGGTTTCTCTGTCAACAACTTTGAAGGCTATCTCTTCAAACTTTTCGTCAACAGCTTTGAAGGTGGAAAGAAATTCTACTGTTGGAGGAAAGAGGGGATTGTATCCCCAGAGTTTTATTACGCGTTCCATGGAGGTGAGGATTTTTTCTCTCTTATTTGCCTCATCCGGTAATAACGTTTTAAAACCTTTTGGAATTTCTGTTATAGCCATTTTAGAACCCTAAATGCTTGATTATTTCCTTTTTGTCTGCCGGAAGCGTTACAGGTTTAACACCCATAGATATGGCGGTATCTGGGTCTTTAAGTCCGTGACCTGTAAGAGTGCAAACTATTACATCGCCTTTCTCAAACATTCCCTTTTCCCTTACGGACTTTATTACGCCGGCTATTGACGCTGCAGAAGCTGGTTCACAGAAAATACCTTCAGTTCTCGCTACTAACCTGTAAGCTTCAAGTATCTCTTCATCTGTTACCATATCTATAAATCCGCCCGATTCTTTAGCAGCGTTAACGGCTCCTTCCCAGCTTGCCGGATTTCCTATTCTTATGGCGGTTGCTATCGTTTCCGGATTTTTAACAGGATGCCCTAAGACTATTGGTGCAGCACCTGCTGCCTGCCATCCGCACATTTTAGGCTTTGAATCTACCTTTCCGGCAGCGAAGTATTCCTTGTATCCCATCCAGTAAGCTGTAATATTTCCGGCGTTTCCTACAGGGATAAAGTGGTAATCGGGAGCTCTGCCTAACTGCTCACATATTTCAAATGCTGCTGTTTTCTGTCCCTGAAGTCTGTAAGGGTTTATTGAGTTGACGATAGTGATTGGGTATTCTGCTCCTACCTCTCTCACTATTTCAAGTGCCTGGTCAAAGTTACCTTTTATCTGAACTACTTCTGCTCCATACATTACTGCTTGGGATAGCTTACCTAAGGCGATTTTTCCTTCAGGTATTAAAACTACCGCTTTCAATCCTGCTTTTGCTGCGTAAGCTGCAGCTGATGCAGAGGTGTTACCGGTTGATGCGCAGATAACAGCTTTTGCCCCTTCCTCTACCGCTTTTGAGACAGCCATAGTCATACCGCGGTCTTTGAAAGAGCCGGTAGGGTTGAGTCCTTCAAATTTTAGGTAAAGCTTTATCCCCGGTTTTATAGCTTCTGCCAAGTTGTTTGCTTCTATAAGTGGGGTATTACCTTCCAAAAGGGTGATTACGGGAGTTGAATCTGAAACGGGAAGGTATTCTCTAAATTCCTCTATTATTCCTCTCCACCTTTTCATTAAAAAACCTCCAGAAAACGGATAAAATACGGTTAGAGAATTATATTCTTTTTGTGGAGGAAAGATGTTTGAGGGTATATACGTTGCGATTCCTACCCCGTTTAAAAACGGTAAGGTTGATGAAGAAGCGTTAAAAAATCACATAGAGTTTTTAATTGAAAACGGCGTTAGCGGAATTGTTCCTTGCGGAACTACGGGAGAAAGTGCAACTCTTTCTTACGAAGAGCATGAGAGGGTAATAGCCCTTACGATTGAACAGTGTAGAGGTAGAGTAAAAGTAATAGCTGGAACAGGTTCAAACTCTACAGCGGAGGCTATCAGACTTACCAAGTTTGCAGAAGAAGTAAAAGCTGACGGAGCGCTTCTCATAACGCCATACTACAACAAACCTAACCAGGAAGGTTTATATCTTCACTTTAAGGCAGTTGCGGAAGCTGTGAGTATTCCGATAGTTCTTTACAACGTTCCCGGTAGAACTGGCGTTAATATGCTCCCTGAGACAGTTGCAAGGTTATCGGATATAGACAACATAGTTGCGATTAAAGAGGCTACAGGAAGCACAAACGTAGCTACTGAAATAGTTAGATTGTGTGGAGAAAAGATAGAAATTTTATCGGGTGATGACTTAACGTTTTACCCTTTACTTTCTGTCGGAGCTAAAGGCGTTATTTCTGTTACTGCTAACGTTCTGCCGGCTAAGATGGTTGAAATGTATGAGAGCTTTGTAAGTGGGGATATTTCAAAGGCTATGAAGCTGCACCTTGAACTCTACCCTGTTTCCAAAGCCATGTTTATAGATACGAATCCTATTCCTGTTAAAACAGCCCTTTACTTTATGGGAAGAATGGAAAAAGAGTTTAGATTACCTCTGTGTCCTATGTTTCCTGAGAAGGAGGAAAAACTTAGAGAAACCTTAAAAGAAGCAGGAGTTCTGTAATGGGTTTATCCTTAAACTACAGGGATTTGGAGAAGCTCTTTTACTATTTTGAGATTAGAGATAAGGACATCAAAAATATGCAGTTTTTGGGAAATATCCTGCTTCCGTATGAGGAAGAGTTTGCAGATGCGTTCTACGACAATTTAATGAAGTTTGAAGATATAAAAGAGTATATTCCTGAAGCCAAGCTCCAAAAGTTAAAAAAAACTATTAGAGAGTGGTACAGAAAGCTATTTTCCGGTAAGTATGATTCTGAATATCTCTTGTACCTGTTAAGAATTGCCAAAGTGCACGTTGAAGAGGGCATTCCTCCTCACTATATCATTGTTGCGATGAACTTCGTTGGTAGATTTTGCACGAGGAGGGTTGCCAAGTTTTTCTCTGATAAGGCGCAGATTTTCTTTGAACAGATAAAAAAGGAACAGGAAAGGGAGTGTGACCCTACAAAAACGGAAATTCTTGAGGGGTTTGTTCTTGAAGAAGTTTTTGAGAGAATGGAAGACTTAAACCGTTCTCTCAGGAAGTTGTTGGCTTTAAATGAAGACGTTTTGGTTTCTTACTATGTGGATTCAGAACTCAGAACCTTCCTTGAAGCAGGGAGACTAGAAAGGTTCATAATTAATTTCAGTAAGAAGTTTGCAGTATTTATGGATATAGCGATTCTTGTTGGGCTTATGTTCCTTGCCGTTTTCGTTATCGCGTTGTTTGGTATGGATATATCTCACTTCTTCCACGGAGACCTTGCCCACGGGCTTATTGCTGCGCTCGGTGATTTGCTGATTCTGTGGACTGTTCTTGAGCTGCTAAACAGCGAAATTAAGTTTATGTTGGGTGGTGAATTAGCTGTTAGTGCCTTCGTGAGCGTTGCTCTTGCTGCTACGATAAGGGAAGCGCTTGTTGTTTCGCTTGAACATAATAAGCCTATAGAGTTTAAGCTGGGTATAGGCGCTTTGATTTTCATACTGGGTATCGTATTTGGAATTGTGAAATGGTTTGAGATAAAGAGACAGAGAAAGGGGTAAGTGATGATTAAGGTTGGCGTTACTGGTGCAGCCGGTAGAATGGGAAATTTAATAGCCAAATTGGTGCTTGAAGATAAGGATTTAAAGCTCGTAGGCGTAACAGAAAAGAAGGATTCTTCTTTTATTGGAACGGAGTTTGCGGAAGGGGTTAAGTTTTACTCTTCTATAAGGGATTTTCCTGAAAAACCTGATGTTGTAATTGACTTTACCGTTCCTCAGGCAACTTTAGGCTTGTTGAAGGATGCTGAGGATTTGAGGATAGCTTTAGTTGTGGGAACTACCGGGTTTTCTGACGAGGAAAGGAAAAGAATAGAAGAAGTTTCTGAGAAAATCCCCGTCGTCTTCTCCCCCAACATGAGTTTAGGTGTTAACCTGCTTTTTAAGTTAGTTGCCGAAGTTACGGAAGTTCTGAAAGACAAGGGATACGATATAGAAATTTTTGAAATACACCACAGGTTTAAGAAAGATGCTCCTTCTGGGACTGCCGTAAAGCTTGCCGAGATAATTGCAGAAAAGTTAGGTAAAAACCTTGACGACATTGCCGTTTACGGCAGAAAGGGAATAGTAGGAGAGAGAAAACCTGATGAGTTAGGCGTTCTTTCTGCAAGAATGGGGGACGTCGTAGGAGACCATACGGTTTTCTTTGCCACTTTAGGTGAAAGGCTTGAGCTTACCCACAGGGCAACGAGCAGAGAAACGTTTGCAAGAGGTGCGGTAGTTGCTGCAAAGTGGGTGGCTGGTAGAAAGCCCGGGCTTTACACGATGTTTGACGTTCTGGGGATTTGATGAAAGAGGCGCTGAAGGAAGAGATTGGCGTTTGGAAGGAGAATTTAAAGGCGGTCATCTATCTGTTTGTTATTGATATAACCGGAACTACTGCAAGAGCTGTAAAAGTAGGGGTTGTTGATGCATGGGTTATTGCAGGTGTTTTGTTAGCCTATCTTTTGTTGGGGATATACATTTTAGTCTGGAAGCAAATCAACAAGTTTTTAAATCAGTTAAAGGAGATTGAGTAGTGAAAGAAATTATTTTTCTCCTGTTGCTCATTTTACCTTTCATTTTGGCGCTTCTTTATGCTTATAGAACTGACCCTCTTGTTGAAAGATAGTGAAGGAGGAGTTTATGTTTGAAGTCATTCCGGCAGTTGATATAAAAGGTGGAAAGTGTGTAAGGCTCTATCAGGGTAGGGCAGATAAAGAGAAAGTTTACTTTGAAAATCTGGTAGAAGTTGCTAAGAAATGGGAGTCTTTAGGCGCTAAAAGGATTCACGTTGTTGACCTTGATGGTGCTTTTGAGGGAATTCCTAAAAACATTGCAATAGTTGAGGAAATCGTTAAGTCTGTTTCTGTCCCCATTCAGTTTGGGGGCGGAGTTAGAACGATAGAAGCCCTTGACAGGCTGTTTTCAATAGGCGTTGACAGAGTTATCGTGGGAACTGTTGCCGTTGAAAATCCGAGGCTGTTTGAAGAGATGGTTGACAGATACCCGGGCAAAATCGTTTTGGGTATAGATGCGAAAAACGGAATGGTTACAACTAAAGGATGGGTGGAGGTTACAGAAATCCCTGCCGTTTCTTTAGCTTCCGACTACGACGCCATGGACATATGGGGATTCGTTTATACGGACATTTCAAGGGACGGGACGCTGACGAGTCCTAACTTTGAGGAAGTGGAGAAATTTGCTTCTGCCGTTAACCGTCCTGTTATAGCTTCTGGAGGTGTTTCTTCGGAGGAGGATATACTGAAACTTTCTAAAATAGAGAACGTTGTAGGAGCAATTGTCGGAAAGGCGCTTTACGAAGGAAAGGTAGACCTTGCTTCTGTTCTTCAGAAAGTTGGCTGATGGAAGTTGATTTAAACTCTGTTCTCAAAGAGATTGAAGGGAATCGGTATTTTAAGGTTGTGGAGAGGGGGGATTTTGTAAAGGTTTCTTACAGGTATAACGTCCCTAAAGTTTTTGATTCGCCTTTAAAGAGGGAATTACGGGGGATAACCTTTAGAAAATCCACTAAAGAGGTTGTTTCTCGCCCCTTTCACAAGTTTTTTAACGTTAACGAACACGAAGAAACGCAAAGAGAGAAGTTGTCCAATAAGGAATTTGTTGCCCGCGAAAAGTTTGACGGAACGATGGTTCACTTCTTCCTTGACGGTGAAAAAATTGCCGTTGCGACGCAGAAGTCTTTTGATGCACCGCAGCTTGAAAGGGTAAGAGAGATAGTAAAAAGGAATAACAACCTTTCTTCCTTTATAAAGAGCGTTCTTTCAAAAGGTTGCACGCCGATTTTTGAGTTTGTCAGCCCTGAATATCAGATAGTAATTCCTTACGATAAGGAGCGGTTAATTCTAACTGAGATAAGGGATAACAGGACTGGAAAGTATCTTTTAGAGCGGTATGAGCACCAGATTGACGTTGATGTGGCAGGGAAAGTGGGGAAAGGGACGCTAAAGGATTTTGAAAGAATGTTAGAAAACAGGGAATTTATAGAAGGGTTTGTATTGAAAAACTTTGATAGAGAAGAGCCTTTTCCGCTTTTTGTTAAATTGAAGTCGCCGTGGTATTACGACAGGCATTACGCTTTTACCTACCTTCACAATATTCCGGCTCATAAGTTGTTTTTGCTTTACCTTCAGGGCAAGTGGGACGACTTTTTCAGTAAAGTAACCAACGAAAAACTAAAGGAACGAAGGCTTAGGGAACTTGAAGAACTTATAAGTGCTTATGAAAGAGCTTTGAAAGTGGTTGAGAGCGCTAAGAGTGAGGAGGAAATAAGAGGTAGTGATGAATTTCCTGTTGAGGTTTTGGTTCAGGCTTATAAATTAAGGAAGAAAGGAAAGGACTACGAAAAGTTTTTAGGGCAGAAGTTTTACGAGTATCTGAAGAAGAATTCTAATAAAACTTGACCATTGCGGTTGTGCTGTTATAAATTAATGTCTCACTTTTTAAGGCAATCCGGGAGGTAAGGAATGTACGCTGTAATTAAAACTGGCGGAAAGCAGTACGTTGTGGAGCCTGGTCAGGTTTTAAAGGTTGAGAAAATCAACCTACCTGAAGGTTCCGAAGTGGAGTTTGATGCTTTGATGGTAAGGGATGAAAACGGCGTTAAAGTAGGTGATGAAGTTAAGGGTGCTAAAGTTAAAGCTACCGTTGTAAGACACGGTAAGGGCAAGAAGATTATCGTTTTCAAGTACAAGAAAAAGAAGCACTATCAGAGAAAGTACGGTCATCGTCAGCACTTTACAGAGATTCAAATCAACGAAGTTGTAAGCTAATTGGAGGTTTGTCATGGCACATAAGAAAGGTATGGGTTCAACCAAAAACGGAAGGGATTCAATAGGTAAAAGACTTGGCGTTAAGAGACATGACGGACAAATTGTTAAGGCTGGAAACATCATAGTAAGGCAGAGGGGAACTTCCATACATCCAGGTCAGAACGTTGGAATGGGAAGCGACTACACTCTCTTTGCTTTAATTGATGGCGTTGTTAAGTTTGAGACAAGAAGAAACAAGAAGTTTGTAAGCGTTTACCCTGTTCAGTAAGCTTTTCGGGGGCTGCTGCCCCTTTACTTTATTTTATGAAGAACAGTAGTGCAATTCCTATTATTTCTCCGATTATCAGAGCCATGAATCCGGGAGTTACCTTCCTAAACAGCTCTCTGTTCCCCATAGAAAGCGTTAAAAACCACTTGAAAACTGTGTTAACTGTTGCTGCTATTAAAACAGCTACTATTCCTGCTAATAGTGTAACGTCTTTAGAAGAGAAAAGTTTTGCTGTTGATAAGGTTATGGCATCAACGTCTGAAAGTCCTGAAATGGCTGCTACGACGTAAAGTCCGAAGTCTCCAAAATATTTGAGGGCATTTCTTGACACGAAGAGAATAAAGGCGTAAAAGATGCCAAACTTTATGGCGGTGGAGAGTTCGTAGGGGTTTTTAACTTCAATGTTCGTTCTTCCCGTATTTTTAGAAGTAGAGATTTTGTAAGCCCAAAAAATCCCCCCCACAAACGCCACCAACGAAGGAATCAGCAGATACATTGCAAAGTGTGGACTTACCACGCCGGCTAAAAAGGTCATTCTAGGGAACATAATTGCCGAAGCGCCAACAATTCCGGCAGCGTATTCGTTTATAAACAGCGGGTTCGTTTTAGCTAAAGGCGAGAATGTAACCGTTACCGCAGTGCTTGAAACGAGCCCGCCGATTAGTCCTGTCAGCAAAACGCCCTTTTCCCCCGCCACCTTCGTCAAAACGTATCCGATGAAATCTATCGTTGAGATTACCGCCACCATGGTCCACACTTCTTTCGGATTGACGCCGTAAAAGTTTTTATCGGGCAGGAGCGGGTAGATAATCACGGTAACGACGGCGAACTTCAAAAAGGCAAAGAGGTCTTCCATCGTCAGGTGTCTTACGAAGTCGTGCATCTGCTCTTTGAAGGAAAGAACGAAGAGAACGGAAACTGCAATTGCCGCTGCAACCTGGAGCTGTCCTTCAGAGCACATGGCGCCTAAAAGAAAAGTTATGAGGGCGGAGAAGGAGGAGGTGAGGCGGGGGGATTTTTCAACCAACTGTGCGCCCATTAACAAAACTGCAGTTACGAAAAACCCCAGATATAGAAAGAACTCATACTGCTTTGACAGGTGAGCGCACAAAGTCCCGAGCAAGGAAATGAGCATAAACGTCCTGACGCCGCCAAAAGAGGGAACACCTTCCTTCTGCTTTTTATATTCCCTTTCAACGCCTATCAGCCCGCCTATTATAAGAGAAACCAGATAAGGCTCGTATGCCTTCCAAACGGCGCTTTCAACCATAAAGAGCCTCTTCTAAAACCTTTCTCATAACGTCAACCGGCGCTTTCTTTCCCGTCCATATCTCAAAGGCAATTGCACCCTGATGAACGAGCATTCCAAGTCCGTTAACCACCTTGCAACCTTTTTCCTTTGCGGCTTTAAGCAGCGGCGTTAACGGCGGATTGTAAATAATGTCAACCACAACCGTTTCCCCTTTTATCACAGAATAATCAAAAAGCTTCGGGTCACCTTCCTTCATACCCACAGATGTCGTGTTAACTACAATGTCTGCATCTTCAACTAAAGACTCAGCAGTATTCTCTTTCAGCGGATAAACTAAAACGTTTCCTCTCTTGCTCAAAAGCTCTCCCACTTCTTTTGCCCGCTGAAAGTTTCTATTAATCAGATGAAGCACTTTTGCGCCGCCTTTCAGTAGAGCGTAGCCAACTGCCCTTGCTGCTCCCCCAGCACCAAACATTACAACTTTCTTCCCTTCAACGTTTGTTCCTTCCTCTAATAGAGAACGCAAAAAACCTTCTGCATCGGTGTTGTAGCCTGTCAAAACCCCGTTTTCGTTCTTTACCGTGTTAGTAGCACCTAAAAACTCAGCGTCTTCACTTAAGTAATCCACCAGCTCACATACTTTTTCCTTATGAGGAACTGTAACGTTTATCCCCTTAACGTTTAAAGCCTTTATTCCTTTAATTCCATCTTTTAGTGCTTCTGGCGAAACCTCAAACGGAACGTAAACTGCATCTATGCCACAGTGCTGGAATGCGGCTGTTTGCATAAGCGGAGAGAGAGAATGTTTAACAGGAAAGCCGAAAATCCCGTAAACGGAAGTTTTACCTGTAATTTTCATCGTTCTTCTCCTGTCTTTTTAAGGAATTGTAACCTAAAGGTTGGAATTTGACTTAATTAAACCTGCAAAATAAAATTACGCTTGCAAAATAAAGGCGACGGAGAGAAAAAGTTGACCTTTCAAGAGCTGATATTTACCCTTGAAAAATACTGGGCTTCTCAAGGTTGCGTTATAGCTTCAAGTTACGATGTTGAACAGGGTGCCGGCACGATGCACCCTTTTACTTTCCTTAAGGTTTTGGGAAAGGAACCTTTCAAGGTTGCTTACGTTCAACCCTGTCGCCGCCCTGCCGACGGTAGATATGGCGAAAATCCCAACCGCCTCCAGCACTACTTCCAATTTCAGGTAATTCTTAAACCTTCTCCAGAAAACTCCCAGGAGCTTTATCTAGGAAGCCTTGAAGCTTTAGGATTTAACCTGAAAGAGCATGATGTTCGTTTCGTAGAAGATGACTGGGAATCTCCAACGCTTGGCGCGTGGGGACTCGGCTGGGAAGTGTGGCTGGACGGGATGGAAATTACTCAGTTTACCTACTTCCAGCAAGCTGGCGGTATAACGCTTGACCCCGTTTCCGTTGAAATCACCTACGGTCTTGAAAGAATTGCAATGTATATACAGGGCGTTGACAGCGTTTACGATATAGTCTGGACAGATGGCGTCAAATACGGCGACCTATACAAAGAGAATGAATACCAGTGGTCAAAGTATAACTTTGAAGAAGCCGATACGAAGATGCTCTTTGAGCTTTTTAACCTTTACGAAAAAGAGTCTGAAAGGCTCGTTGAAAAGGATTTAGTTCTTCCTGCTTACGATTACTGCTTAAAGTGTTCTCACGTCTTTAACATTTTAGATGCACGGGGCGCTATATCCGTTGCAGAAAGGACTGCTTTTATAGGTAGAGTGAGAAGATTAGCTTCTAAGTGTGCTAAAAAGTATCTTGAACTAAAAGAGGGTAAAGGTGAAAGCGTTAAACCTGCTTCTTGAAATAGGAACGGAAGAGTTACCGGCATCTTTTATTGAGCCTGCCCTTCAATTCTTAAAAGAATCTTTATACAAAAAATTAGAAGAGAACTATCTTTCCCCTTCTTCAATAGAAACTGCAGGAACGCCTAAAAGGCTTATCGTTATCGCTTACGACGTTCCAGAAGTTCAACCAGACAGAGAAGAACTTTTAGTTGGACCTTCTGTTAAAGCGGCATTTGACGAAGAAGGAAATCCGACAAAAGCTGCCCTTGGTTTTGCAAGGTCAAAAGGTGCTTCTGTTGAAGAGCTAATAAGAGTAGAAAATCCCCCCGGCAAAACCGGCGAATACGTTGCCATTAAAAGACTTGTAAAAGGAAAACCGGCAGCAGAAATCCTTTCAAAAATCCTTCCCGAGATTATCACTTCCATTCCTTTTAAAAAAAGTATGCGCTGGGGGACTAAAAAGCTCAGATTTGCAAGACCTATAAGGTGGATAACCGCTGTTTTAGGAAACCAAACAGTTTCATTTGAAATAGACGGCATTAAATCTTCAAACGTTTCTTACGGGCACAGATTCCTTTCACCCGAGCCGTTTGAAGTCGGTGAACCTGCTGAGTTTATCACTCAGCTTGAAGATAGATTTGTCGTTGCCGATATAGAGAAAAGGAAATCCATCATATTTGATGGAATACGCACGCTTGCTGCTTCCGTCGGCGGCAAAGTGCTAAAAGACGAAGACCTGTTAGACGAAGTCACTAACCTTGTTGAATATCCATACCCCATTTTGGGTTCTTTTGAAGAAGAGTTCCTTTCCCTGCCTCCAGAAGTGCCGACAGTTGTTATGAAGGACCACCAGAAATTCTTTTCAGTAGTTGACGAAGAAGGAAAACTCAAAAACTACTTTATCGGCGTTGCAAACATAAAACCTGTTGATGAAGTAATTATCAGAATCGGCTACGAAAAGGTTTTAAGGGCGAGGCTTTCTGATGCCCTGTTCTTTTTCAACGAAGACAGAAAGAGAAAATTAGAAGAGAGAGTTCCAGACCTTAAAGGCATAGTCTTCCACGAAAAGTTAGGAACGATGCTTGATAAAACGAAAAGGCTTGAGCGTTTAGCGCCTGCCGTTGCAGAAAGAATCTCAGGCGATAGGAAAAAAGCAGAAAGGGCTGCGCACATCTGCAAGGCAGACCTTTTAACCGAGATGGTAAACGAATTTACAGAACTTCAGGGAACTATGGGCAAATACTACGCCCTTTTAGACGGAGAAGATGAAGAGGTCGCTTCTGCAATAGAAGAACACTACCTGCCAAGGTTTTCTGGTGATAGAGTGGCTGAAACGAAAATAGGAATTTCCCTGTCAATAGCTGAGAAAATAGACAACTTAATCGGTTTTATCGGTGCTGGATTTAAGCCTACCGGTTCTGCCGACCCATTTGCTTTAAGAAGAAACGCTTTAGGCTTGATACAGACGCTTATTCAGAGAGAAGTTTCCCTCAGCCTGTTGCCTCTGTTATCTTACGCCTATGACCTTTATAAAGAACAGAACGTAGAATTAAACCAAAATGCGGTAGAAGAAACTATTTCCTTTATTAAGGATAGACTAAAAGGCGTTTTAAGAGAGAACGGATTTAAACCCGACACAGTTGAAGCCGTTCTACCGGTTACTGACGACGTTTACGATATCTTCTTGAGGGCTAAAGCTATTGATGTTTTAAGAGAAAGTCCGGAGTTTGAAGAAGTCCTGATAACAATGAGACGTGTTGTAAACATTATTCCGAAAGACTTTGAACCTGTGGAGTTTACTCCAGAAGGTAGATATGAGGAGGAACTTTTTAACGAATTCCTTTCCGTTAGAGAGAAGTTGGCAGAGCTGCTTCAAAGAAAAGATTATAAAGAAGCCCTTTTAACCGTGAAAACTTTAAAGCCTTACGTTGATGCTTTCTTTGATAACGTTATGGTGATGGATAAGGATGAAAATGTTAAAAATAGGCGTTTGAGCCTTTTGAAAACAATAGCAGATGAACTTTTGAAAATTATGGATTTCTCCAAAATAGCTATATAGGGGGCAGCAGCAATGTCTAAAAAGATGGTTTACTACTTTGGTGGCGGTAAAGCCGAGGGTAGAGCAGATATGAAAATGCTCCTTGGTGGTAAAGGAGCAAACTTAGCTGAGATGACCAATTTGGGTCTTCCCGTTCCTCCAGGAATAACGATAACAACAGAAGTGTGTAAGGAGTATTACCAGTTAGGACAGCAGTTTCCTGAGGGTATGTGGGAACAGGTTATAGAGGGGCTTAAAAAGATAGAAGCTGAAATGGGTAAAAAGTTCGGCGACAAGAAAAATCCCCTCTTAGTCTCCGTCCGTTCCGGTGCTCCAGTCTCCATGCCCGGTATGATGGACACTATTCTCAACCTTGGTCTTAACGATGAAACTGTTGAAGGGCTTGCTGAATCAACAGGGAACGAACGTTTTGCTTGGGACTCTTACCGCAGATTTATCCAGATGTTCGGCAACGTCGTTATGGGAATTCCGCACGAAAAGTTTGAGCACGTATTAGAAGAAAAGAAAAAAGAAGTAGGAGCCAAGCAGGACGTTGACCTGACTGCAGAAGACCTAAAAGATGTTGTTAAGCGTTACAAAGAGTTGGTTAAAAAGGAGACAGGTAAAGAGTTCCCTCAAGACCCTTACGAGCAATTAAAGATGGCTATAAAAGCCGTTTTTGACTCTTGGAACAACCCGAGGGCTATTAAATACAGAGAAATCAACAAGATACCGGAAGACTACGGAACAGCCGTTAACATCGTAGCCATGGTATTCGGAAACATGGGCGACACTTCCGGAACTGGCGTTGCCTTTACGAGAAACCCATCTACCGGAGAGAATGTCTTCTACGGAGAATACCTTAAAAACGCTCAAGGTGAAGACGTCGTTGCCGGTATTAGAACTCCTCAACCTCTCACGAAAGCTCAAAAAACGTCAGATGAGCAGACTTCACTTGAAGAAGAGTTCCCTGAAGTTTACGAACAGCTACTCAAAATAAGGGATATTTTGGAGAAGCACTACAAAGATATGCAGGACATTGAATTCACCATTGAAAACGGCAGGCTCTGGATGCTTCAAACGAGGGCTGGTAAAAGAACAGCGAGGGCTGCCGTTAAGATTGCCGTTGACATGGTTAAAGAAGGGCTAATAACCAAAGAAGAAGCAATTCTCAGAGTTGACCCATTTCTCATAAACCAGTTGCTTCATCCTATGATAGATGAAGAAGACCGCAAGAAGGCGATAGCAGAAGGCAGATTGATTGCTAAGGGTCTTCCAGCAGCTCCGGGTGCCGTTTCCGGTAAGGTGGTATTCACTGCCGACGATGCCGTTGAATTAGCGGAGAAGGGAGAGAAGGTAATTTTAGTAAGACATGAAACTTCTCCTGAAGATATTCACGGAATGCACGCTGCTCAGGGTATTCTAACTGCCAGAGGTGGAATGACCTCTCACGCTGCAGTTGTTGCAAGGGGTATGGGTAAAACCTGTATCGTTGGTGCCGAGTCTATCCACGTTGATTACGATAAAAAGGAATTTAGAGTTGGCGACGTTGTAGTTAAGGAGGGAGACGTTATTACCATAGATGGTTCTTCCGGTGAAATATTCCATGGAGAGATAAAAACGATACCTGCTCAGATTTCCGGAGAGTTTGAAGAACTTATGAAATGGGCAGATGAAATAAGGACGCTTCAGGTGAGAGTAAACGCTGACACGCCAGAAGACGCAAAACAGGGAAGAGATTTTGGTGCGGAAGGTATCGGTCTATGTAGAACAGAACACATGTTCTTTAAGGAAGATAGAATTCCGGTTGTTCGTGAAATGATACTTGCTAAAACAAGGGAAGAGAGAGAAAAGGCACTTCAAAAACTCCTTCCAATGCAGAGAGGTGATTTTATAGCGATATTTGAAGTTATGAACGGATTACCTGTTAACATAAGGCTTTTAGACCCTCCTCTCCACGAATTCCTTCCAAAAACAGAAGAAGAGTTTGAAAGAACAGCCAAAGAGATGGGACTCCCTGTTGAAGAAATCAAACAGAGGGCTGAAGACCTTCACGAAGTTAACCCAATGTTAGGTTTAAGAGGTTCAAGGCTTGGAATCGCCTATCCCGAAATTTACGAAATGCAGGTAAGAGCTATTCTTGAAGCTGCATGCCATTGCAAGAAAAACGGTATAGAAGTTCTACCTGAAATAATGCTTCCTCTTATTGCAGATGACAGAGAACTGTACGAGCTTAAGAAACTCATAGATAGAGTAGCGGCAGAGGTCTTCACTGAGACAGGAATTGAGGTGCCGTATCAAGTAGGAACAATGGTAGAAGTTCCAAGGGCTGCTCTCATTGCAGACCAGCTTGCAAGGTACGCTGAATACTTCTCCTTTGGAACGAACGACCTTACACAGATGACTTTTGGTCTGTCAAGGGACGATGCCGGTAAGTTTATCGGTAAATACGTTGAACTCGGCATCTTAAAAGGTGACCCATTTATGCATATAGACGTTAACGGTGTTGGAAGGTTAATAGAACTTGCCGTTGAAAAAGGTAATGCTGTAAGACCTAATATGAAGACGGGAATTTGCGGTGAGCATGGTGGAGACCCACGCTCCATCAACTTCTTCCAAAAAGTAGGTGTTAAATACGTTAGCCCATCTCCGTTCAGAGTACCTATTGCAAGGCTTGCAGCTGCTCAAGCAAGGATTAGACAGATGAGGGGAGAGCTTTAAAAATTACTTCTTAATGACTTTGTAAAGGGGGGGCTGCTGCCCCCCTTTTTTGTTTATAATAGCCTTTGAACATACTTGGAGGTTGAGAATATGAGAATTTTACTTTCTGTTGCTATTTTAACTTTCCTGCTCGCTTCTTGCTCACAGGCGGAAAAAACGAAGGAGACCTCTGTTAAAAATCAAGTTTCTTCCGATATTCTTAAAGATGAAAATCTAATAAAAGCGGTTTTAAAGCCACTTTCAAGAAAAAACGTTGTTGTTAAGCAGGTTAAGAAAGTTAACCTTGATGTTCCAGGCTTTTTTACCTTTGAGGTAACTCTGCTTGATAAAGGGAGAAACGTAGAAATCAACAAGTATATTTGGATTTCAAGAGATGGTAAGTATTTGGTTTTAGATATGTTTTCCATTAAAAGAGAAAAAGACAAAGTGCTGATTAGACCGCTTGCTCCTCAAAAAAGGATTAAACAACTTCCTCCTAAAAAAGAGGATTTGTCTTGGATTAAAAAAATAGATGAACAGCTTACCAAAGAAGGAATTCCGCACGTTATAGGGAAAGGAGAGAAAAAGGTTTACGTTATTTGGGATGTTTATTGTCCTTTCTGTTATGAACATATAAAGAGACTTTCATCAGAAAAGCTTGCCAAAGAAGGTATTGAGCTTCACATGATTCCATTTCCTGTTCATGGAAAGGCGTCCATTACCGGTACTATGTATTTCATCAAGTTATCTAAAGAGAAAGGTGCTGAAGGTGCTCTTAAATACATAACTACCTTAGGTAATGGTAATTTTAGAGATTACGTTAAGGAGTTTGAAAAAGAAAGTAACGCTTACGTGAAAGGCTTAAGCGAAAAGGAAAGGAAAAAGGAAGAGCAGTTTGTGGAGAACTTGAAAAAAGAACTTATAAAAGGAAAAGTAAGAGGAACTCCAACGATTATTTACATTCCTCCTAATGAAAAGAATAACATGGGTTACAAAATTTTAGGTTATAAGCCTCTTAATGAAGTTGTGAAGATGAAATGACAGAAGGAATTAGGGTAGAAAACCTATCTATCGGTTATAGAGGAAAGACCGTAGTTTCCGGTCTTTCCTTTTCTATGATGGAAGAAGAATTCTGGCTTGTTGCAGGTCCTAACGGCGTTGGCAAAACTACATTAATAAAAACGCTTTTGGGAATTATTCCTCCTGTTTCTGGAAGAATCTACATTCACGGCATTGACTGCACGTTTTCTTGCGATGAACGGCGTTATTTGAGTTACGTTCCACAGATGGAAAATTATTCTAAAGATTTTCCTGCAACGACTATAGAAGTTATAGTTTCTGGCTATTATCCGAGGTTGCGCAAGTTTGAGCCTGTACCAGATAAAGTCTTCAAAATAGCTGAAAACTGGCTGGAGGAATTTGACCTTTACCACGTGAAAGATTATCCATTTTCAAAGCTTTCTGGCGGTCAGCAAAAGAAAACCCTTATAGCGAGGGCGCTTATTTCTGACCCTCACTACTTGTTTTTGGATGAACCTACAACCGGCGTTGACCTTAAAAGTTCACGAAAAATCCTTTCTTTAATTAATTCTCTACATAAAGAAAAGAACTTCGGTATTTGTATGGTTACCCATGACATTACTTCTGTTTGGGAGTACATAGATAAGGTAATTCTGTTGGGATACAGAAAGTTTTTCGTTGGAGATAAAGAAAAGCTGTTAGACGAAGAATTGCTATCTTCTATCTATGAAGTTAGGGTAAAAGTTCTTGAAACAGAGGCGGGACCTGTGTTTTTAGTTGGAGATAAGCATTATTAACCATGGTGCCCGGGGCGGGAATCGAACCCGCACGGCCTTACGGCCCCGGGATTTTAAGTCCCGTGCGTCTGCCAATTCCGCCACCCGGGCGTGAGGGAGGGATTTTGTTGCGGAAATAAAAAAATGGTGCCGAGGGGCGGAATCGAACCGCCGACACGAGGATTTTCAGTCCTCTGCTCTACCAACTGAGCTACCTCGGCGTGCAGGTGATAATATATCCGCTAACAACTTTTCTGTCAACTTAAAACGCTGTTTTATTTGTGAATTAAGAACATCAGCAGTCCTATTAAAGCTATTGCAGCAGTTCCAGGTGTGATTTTCTCTTTTTCACCTTTGAGTAAAGCTAAAAAGAAATAAGTGACGAAGCCGGCGCTTAATCCTATGGTTATGGAATAGGTTAACGGCATTAACATAACGGTTAGGAAAGCGCTTACTGCTGTTGTTGTATCACTAAAGTTGATATTTTTGAGTTCACTGAACATTAAAACGCCTACCATAACAAGTATAGGGTATATTGCGCTGTCGGGGATTGCTCTGTAAACGGGAAGGAAAAACAACGTTGTTATGAAAAGTAAACCTGTAACTACTGCTGTTAAGCCGGTTCTTCCACCTTCTTCAACCCCGGCAGCGCTTTCAATAAAGGACGTTGTAGTTGAAGTTCCTAATGATGCGCCAATAACCGTTGCTGCTGCGTCGGCTTGTAAGGTTCTTTCTAACTGTTCGGGTTCTCTGAACAGACCTGCTCTCATACCTATTCCTGCTAACGTTCCTATAGTATCAAAGAGGTCTGTAACTAAGAACGTTGCGATTACTGGAACAAAGGAGAGTTTTAAAGCGCTTATTATGTCAAAATGAAATGCTATCGGAGCGATGCTTGCCGGCTTTGAGATAAAGCTGTGGGGAGGAGTTGATAATCCTATTATCCATGCAACAATGGAAGTTAGAATTACAGAGAGGATAAAAGCACCTTTAACTCTGTATGAGTATAGAATTGCGCAGAGGAAAAATCCCAAAACTCCTAACAGCACTGAAGGGGAGTGGATTTTCCCCAATGTTACAAAAGTGTTCGGGTCAGAGGAAATAATCCCGATACCCTTTAGTCCTATAAATGCTATAAAAGCACCTATTCCTGCGCTGATTGCCCTTCTTAAATCTTCTGGAACAGATTCAAAAACCCAGGCTCTAAAACGCGTTAGAGATAACCCTAAAAAGATTAGACCGCTTATCATTACTATTCCTAAGGCTGTTTGCCAGGGAATCCCCATTCCTTTAACGAGACCAAAAGTGAAGTAAGCGTTGAGACCCATTCCAACGCTCATGGCAACGGGAGTATTTGACCATAAACCGTTTAAAACGGTTGAAATAATGGTTACGAGGGCTGTTGCCGTTATTAAGGCGTCAAAGGGCATTCCTGCTAACTTCATTATTGCCGCATTGACGGGAACGATGTACATCATCGCTAAAAAAGTTGTAAATCCAGCTCTTACTTCTGTTGGAACGTCTGTGTTGTGTTCTTTAAGTTTGAAAAGTTTATCTAAGATTTCCATTTCCCACCCCTTTAAGGATTATATCAATCCTTTTTTACTATAATCAAACTACCATGAAAGTAGGGATAATTGCGGATATTCACGGTAATATTCACGCTTTGAAGGCGGTAGAGTCTGCGCTTATAAGGGAAAACGTTGAGGAAGTATGGTGTTTAGGAGATACCATCGGTTACGGTGCGTTTCCTAACGAGTGTCTTGAGTGGGTAAAGGGTAACGTCAGGCGTTTTGTTGTAGGAAACCACGAACTTGCAGCTTTGGGGTTTGTTGACCTTTCACTTTTGAACGATTACGCACGGGTAGCTATAGAGTGGACAAGGGAGGTTTTGAGGGAGGATTTTCGCGAGTTTCTCCTTCAAACGAGAATCCAAGACCTTACAGACGAGTTTCAGCTGGTTCACGATACCCCTGAATCGCCGGGCAGTATGGAATACATCCTGAGTAAAGCTCAGGCTTACCGAGCGCTTATAAAACAGCAGAGGGACGTTTGTTTTTTTGCCCATACCCATATTCCGGCTGCTTACTCTCTTGCCGGCGGAGACGTTGTTGAAATTGACGTTTCTTCCTCTTTTACCGTTGATGGAAGGATGCTTATAAATCCAGGTAGCGTGGGTCAACCGAGAAACAGAGACCCGCGTTCTTCTTTTATAGTGTATGAAGATGGTTACGTTCGTTATCTAAAAGTGGAGTACGATGCGAAAGCAGCTGCAAAAGCCATTTTAAAAGCAGGATTACCTGACTTTTTAGCTGCAAGATTAATATTAGGGGTGTGAAGATGAAGGGATACATGGTTATCGGTGGAAAGAAGGTTTTCAAGCAAGAAGAGATTGAGATTACCTTTCCTTATACGGAAGAGGTTGTAGGAACGATACCGAGAGGCGATGAGAGGGACGTTCAGCTTGCCGTTGAGTCTGCCTTAATAGGTTTTGAAAAGATGAAGAAGATGACCGCTTACGAGCGCTACCAGTGTCTTCAAAAGGCAGCAAGGATTCTTTCAAACCGTTCAAAAGAGTTTGCGGAAACTCTCACCTTAGAAGTAGGGAAAACTATCAAGGAATCTATGGGGGAAGTTGGCAGAGCTGTGAATACGATTACCCTCTCTGCTGAAGAGGCGAAAAGGGTTTTGGGTGAGGAAGTACCGTTTGATGCGGCTCCCGGTATTAAAGGGAAAGTTGGTTTTTACAGAAGGGTACCGCTTGGAGTAATTGGCTGCATTACGCCGTTTAACTTTCCTTTGAACCTTACCTGTCACAAAGTAGCGCCTGCCTTAGCTGCCGGGAATAGCGTTGTAATAAAACCTTCGGAGAACACTTCTTTAACCGTTATAAAGCTTGCAGAGGTTCTTATTGAAGCAGGTTTTCCACCTGAGGCTGTTAACGTTGTAACCGGATTTGGCGAAGAAGTTGGTGATGCTCTGGTGAGGAATGAGAAAGTTAGAATGATTACTTTTACCGGAAGCGTCCAAACTGGAAAGATAATAATGAGCAGAGGCGGGTTAAAGAAGTATGCAATGGAGCTTGGTTCTAATGCCGGCGTTTACGTGGATAAAGACCAGTCTTACAGACTAAAAGAGATAGCAGAAAGAATTGCAAGGGGTGGTTTTGCCCTGGCAGGTCAGGTGTGTATTTCTGTTCAGAGGGTGTTTGTTCACGAATCTCTGTTTGACGATTTTGTTGAAAAGATAAAAGAGTTTACCGCTACTTTAAAGGTTGGTGACCCGAGACTCCCTGAAACGGACGTTGGTCCTGTTATAGACAGACAGGCTGCAGATAGAATAATGGAATGGATAGAAGAGGCTGTTAACGCCGGAGCGGAAGTTGTTATCGGCGGTAAAAGATTGTCTCCTACGCTGATAGAGCCGACGATTGTCGTCAACGTTCCAGAAAGCGTCAGGTTGTTTAAAGGCGAAGTTTTTGGACCGGTGATAGCCGTGAACAGGGTTTCTTCTTTAGAAGAGGGGATAGAAGAGGTAAACAACTCTCCTTACGGATTGCAGGCAGGTATATTTACTGATAATTTGAAGGCTGCGTTTAAGTTTGTAGATGAGGTTGAATGCGGCGGCATAATGGTTAATGAAATTCCTACGTTCAGGGTTGACCAGATGCCTTACGGCGGCGTGAAGGAGAGCGGAATAGGAAGGGAAGGACCCCACTTTGCGATTGAGGAGATGACGGAGATAAAGACTATATGTTTTGACCTTAACTGATGAAGAAAAACGTTTACCTTTTAAGCGTTGTCAGTTTACTTAACGATATCTCAAGTGAAATAATCCTTTCTGTGCTGCCCCTCTTTATAACGTCTCTGGGGGGTGGCGGCTTTTCCATAGGTTTAATAGGTGGTTTCAGAGATTTCGTTTCCAATTTCGTTAAGGTGATTTCGGGAGTTTTGTCTGATAAGTTTCGTTCAAAGAAACCTTTTGTTATTGCCGGCTACGGGATTTCTGCTTTCTTCAAGTTCTTTATAGGCTTTGCCAAAACTCCTTTTCAGGTTTTGATTGCTACCGTTTTTGAGAGAATAGGTAAAGGGGTGAGGACTGCTCCGAGAGATGCGATTATTTCTCTTTCTGCTTCCTCTCAAGGAAAAGGGTTTGGTCTTCACAGGGCGTTTGATACTTTGGGAGCTTTAATAGGAACGCTTTTAGCGCTTTTGATGGTGGCTTACTGGCACGCTTCTTACCGAAAAGTTATCCTTTTTGCTGCCATTATCTCTTTTGTTTCTCTGCTTCCCCTTTTGTTTGTGGAAGAGCCGAAAGTTAGTAGAGTTAATAGAAAGATTTCCTTTTCTTTTAGCTTTTTGGATGGAAGGTTTAAAAAATTTTTATTTGTAGCTGCTCTTTTCGCCTTTTCTTCTGTTAGCTATATGTTCTTTATGCTTAGGGCGGAAGAAATTACGCATTCAAAGGTTGTTCCTATTGTTTTGTATGCCGTTTTTAATCTGTTTTACGCTTTTCTTTCTGTTCCTGCTGGCGTTTTGGGGGATAAGGTTGGCAGGCTGACAGTTTTGTCTATAGGTTATGGAATTTCTGCTCTCTCCCTTCTGTTTTTGGCATTTTCCAACGGGTTTATGTTTCTTGTTCTATCTTTTGTTTTTTACGGTGCTGCGATGGCTTTGATTGATGGGACTCAGAGGGCGGTTGTAGGGGAGTTTTCTAAAGAGGAGTATAGGGCGAGTGCTTACGGCGTTTTCCATTTCTTGACGGGGTTGTTTGTGCTTTTGGGTAACGTTGTTTTGGGTGGGATGTGGGAGGTGGGGGGATTTTTCGTTCTTCTTGTTTACTCGTTTATTTCTTTTTCTTCTGCTGTAATCTTGAAGGTTTTGCTGTGATAGAATAGCATGCAAATAATTCCCAATTAAGGAGAGTGCGATGAGAAAGACGCTTGTTCTTGCAGCTGTTTTAGCAGCAGCTTCTATTACTTTTAGTTCTTGTGGAAAGAAGGAAGAGAAAGCGAAAACTCAAACTACACAGCAGGAAACTAAGGCGCCGAAACCCCTATCTGAACTTGAGCCTCAAAATGGAAAGATGCCGGCAGGTCATCCTCCGGTTAACAATATGCCTCCTGGACATCCTCAGATGAATGCTCAGAAAGAAGTTGAGATGTTCCATACGAAGAAAGTGTTGACGAAGATTGATAAGCCTGTGGAGATTCCTGCTGAGGTAGAAAAAACCTGGAAGTTCGCTACTGTTGATATTGTTGATAAGAAGACAGGAAAGCCTGTAAAAGAAGTTAAGGTTAAGAAGGGCGATGTGATTTCTTTCAAGGGTATGGAAATTAAGGTTCTTTATATTGTGCCTCAGCTTGTTGTAGGAGATAAGTACACTTCTGCTTCTAACGAACCTCGTAACCCTGCTATTTTGGTGGTTGTTAAGAAAGATGGAAAGACCGTTTACGCTGGTCCTATCTATAAGATGTTTCCGAAAATGTATAACATTAATGACCCTGAGTATATGATTATCTTGAAGGATATTTCAAAGAGTTAAATTTCTTTCTGAAAAAAATCCCCCCACCCCCTGCTCTTTTCCCTGCGTTGGAATGGAAGGAAGTGAGTGGGGGGATTTTTTATTTCTTGCATAAGTCTCTTACAAGCATTAATCTTAAATAAGAATTACTTGAGAAGGGAGGGTGTTATGCCGGTAAGAGACTTAATCCAGAGAAAGGTTGTGACCGTTGAACCTGACGACACTGTAATGCTTGCTGCCCAAAGGATGAAAGATAAGATGGTTGGAAGCCTCGTCGTTTTAGATGGGGACAAACCTGCAGGCATAATTACCGATAGAGATATAGCCATAAGAGTTGTAGGAGCAGGGAAATCCCCGGATACTCCTGTTAAAGAGGTGATGACTAAATCTCCTGTAACTATAAGAGAGGACGCTTCTTTCTTTGAATTAACCAGAACTTTTAGAGAAGCATCTGTTAGAAGGTTGATAGTTGTTGACAAAGAAGGTAAATTAGTAGGGTTAATTTCCATTGATGATGTGTTTGAACTTCTTGCAGCGGAATTTGCCAATCTCATTACAGCAATTAGAGGTTAGATGGATATAAAGGTTGAAACTGAAGTATTTGAAGGACCTTTAGACCTGCTGATTTACCTTATAAAGAAGAGGGAAGTAAGCATATACGATATTCCTATTGCTGAAATTACCGAAGAGTTTCTCAACTACATCTATACGATGCAGGAACTCAATATTCCGTTGGCTTCTGAGTTTATTTTCATGGCTGCCGTCTTGGCGCGTATTAAGTCTGAGTATTTAATTCCAAGAGAAGATTCTGAAGACCCAAGAAAAGAATTGGTTCAGATAATAGAAAAGTACCTTCATTCAAAAAAAGCTGCGGAAGTTCTTGAGAAATTAGAGGAAGAAGCAGCAAAGTTCTTTACAAACGACCCTTCCGATTTAATTTTTCAATTCCAGGACAAAATTAAAATTGCCAATACTAAAGAAGATTTGAAAACCGCGTATGAAGAAGTTCTTTTAAGGAAAGAGGAAAAACCGCTTAAAATAGGTATCAGGATTTCTGCTGAAAGCTTTAAAATTCCACAAAAGATGGAGGAAATTAGAAAAATCCTCTCAGAACACTACCTATTCCCCTTTTTAGAGTTTGTAAAAAGAAGTTCCTGTAAGTTAGAAGCGATAACCTACTTCCTTGCTCTCCTTGAACTTTCCAAGTTAGGTGAAGTGGCAACTTTTACAGATGGAGAAGAGATTTTTGTAACTAAGCTCTTTCCTCCGTTTAAACAGGAGAGAAAGATAATTCCTGTTATGGCTGATTACGTTTCTTAAGGACGTTTTCTATTATATCCGCCTTGCTCTTTAAATTCACGTACCTGTTAATGTAAGAAACCCTTTCCAAATTCCTTCCTGAATATTCAACTACTATATCAACAGGAAACCCTAACTTTAAGAGCTTTGCTACGTAGTTATCCTTAAAGTCTGCAACTGTTAAATCTAACTTGGCTTTTTTCATCAAATTATGAAACGTTACCTTCATTGTAGCTGTTGAAGAAGATATGAGTTTAGCTACAGGAAGTTTTTCTTCTTTTAATTTCTGCAACCGCTCGTTGATTTCTTCATTAATCACAAAGCGCTTTATCTTCCCCTCTTGAATTACAGGTACGTTTAAAAACACGCCATAGGAAGTACACTTTAGTTTTGAAATTTCAGCTGGGGCGAGACCTAAATGAATTACCATAAGCATTGCTGTTTGAAGCTCAGAAGAACGCAGCCTTTCAATTAAACTTTCTAACTTTTCTATTTCCTCTTCTTTGATTGGTCTGAATTCTTTAAACTCTCCGGTATCGGGGGGTTGAAATTTCAGTTTTCTTTTTACTTTATTAAACTTTAAGTACTGTTGTATTGCCGACATTGCTGTTCTGAAGCTTTTTTCTGTTCTGTACCTTACAGAGATAAAACTGTAAAGTTTCTCTTCATCAAAGTTCCTGAAATCGTAGTTGTAGAAATCCAAGAATTTGTGGAAGTACTTTAGAACGCGCTCATAAGTTTTAAGCGTGTTGTGTGTATATCCTTCTTCTCTCAAGGCTTTAAGAAACTTTTCCATTCTTGCCCTGTTCCGTATAGGTTGGAGTAAAAATAGAGATTTCTGCTTACCTTTTTAACGTAATCTCTCGTTTCCTTAAACGGCAGATAAAAATCTACGAAAATTATAAGGTCTTCTTTAGTTTTTATCTTTCCATAATTTTTAAGCGCTTTTTTTAAATTTCCAGGTCCGCAGTTGTAGGCAGCTGCAGCTAAAGGAAAGGATTTGAACTTTTTAAGAAGGCTGTGGATGTAGAACGAGCCAAATCGGTAATTTACTTCGGGTATAAAAAGTTTTTCCTTGAAGAAGTCCGTATCTCCTAATTTCTTAGCTAAGTACCTGCCTGTAAGAGGCATTATCTGCATCAGTCCTATCGCTCCGGAGCGTGAAAGTGCAAGGTGGTTAAAGAGACTTTCCTGTCTTGCAATGGCTAAAGATATAAAGTCGTCTCCGAATATTTTCGGTTTTGGGTATAGTATCTGTAAAGGTTTCTTTACTTTAAGTTTTACGGCTGCTTTGAGAGCTGCCGAATAGTATCCGCATTTGTAGAGGGCTAAAGGAATATCTTTTGATTTTAGGTCAAGCAGTGAAATTACTGGGCAGTAGTTGTTTGATAGCAGATATTTGATATCGGGGTTTGAAATTTCAACGTTGCCTTCTTTAACAACTTTTTTAGGTTTAGAAAGGAGTAGAGCGTAAAAATCTTTCTTACCAATCAAGAAAGAGTAATCGCTTTTGAAACCCAATTTGGCTTTTAGCGTTTCTCTCCATACCTTCTCTTTTTCGTTTTGAGGAGTTGCAATTAGGTTTATAGCTTTCTCGTAGTTGTAGTTAATTACTTCATATTTAATTCTGTAAGTTCTGTAAACTTTTGGAAAGAGGGTTTTTATGCTGTCAAGCATTTTCCTGTAAAATCCCCCCTCTCCCACCAAAAACCTGTCAAGCAGATAAACAGAGGCTGCCTTCTTGTAGTAAGCAGGAACGTTTTCTGTTAATAATTTCCTGAAATAGAAAAACTTTTCCGCTGGCTCTTTTGAAACGTAAATCAAGAAGAAATATCTTAAAGGTATGTTGCTGCTTTCAAGGTACTCTTTGGCTTTCCTATAGTTCCCTCTTTTAAGCTGGATTATTCCTTTAAAGTAGTTATAGAAAGGGTCGGTTTTTAAAAACGATAGGTACACCTCAGCTTCTGCGAACTCTCTATCTTTTATTGCTATCCAGACCTTTTTTCTCAAAACTTCAGGTGTGAACAGATATTTAGTATCACCTGCATTTGCCGTTATTATTTCCGGGTCTAACCTGTTGGTGCTTGAGAATATCTCTTTAAAGAGTTTTTTTGCTTCTTCCGTTTTTCCTTGCTTTTTTAGCTTTTTAGCGTATATGAACTTTACGTAAGGGTTTTTAACTTCTAAGTTTTCATTCTCTACGGGGCAGTTTAAAACGTACAACTCTTTTGATAACGTAGAAAAGATTGTCCCGTTAAACTCTTTAAGGAATTCGGTTGAACAGAAATTTCCTTTTTGGAGATAACCGATGAATCTTTTAGCTTTGAGCGTTTCTGCCTGACTTGATAGAGAAACAAAGGAAAGAAACAAAATTCCAAAAATTCTTAAAATTATCCCTCTCATTGTTTAATTATTGTATCACATATTGATTACTCTGTTTCTCCCCATTTTCTTCGCAGTGTAGAGACGGTCATCAACTAACTTTATCAGCTTTTCTACGTCTTCAGCTTCAACGCTGTCTGCAACTCCTAAACTTACGGTTATCTTCTTTGGAATAGAGAAATCGTTTTGCTCTATCAGACGTCTGATTTTCTCTGCTACGATGGTGGCTTCACTCTTTTTCGCTCCCGGTAGGGCAATTAAAAACTCTTCGCCGCCGTACCTTCCTATGATATCTCCTTTGCGAAGATTTTTTCTTACTAAAACGCTTACTTCTTTCAGAATTCTATCTCCCGTTTGATGTCCGAACGTATCGTTTACGCTTTTGAAATGGTCTATATCAAACATTATAAGTGAGTAGGGGATTCCCCTTTCTTTAATCTTATCTAACTGAGAAAATAAAGCTCTTCTCGTTAGAGCGGTTGTCAGTACGTCAACTTCTAAGAGCTTTTTTAGACCGTTTCTGTAAGCATCAATAAACATTCGGTATATCGTTATGGCTATAACGAAAGTTATGTAAGCTACAAAGGCTTCAAAACCTAAAACTATGGGGCTGTTTGATGTTAAAGTCTTTATTTCTGGAAGGTGGGGGAATTTCAAAAGGAAAATGAGGGTGTTTGTAACTATGGGAATATAGGCGTAGATAAGGAGTTTCCTGAAGTTAAAGAATATTCCAGCCATAAGAGGTATTAGAGGAAACCAGAAAAGGGAGGAGTAGTGTCCTGCTAATAGACAATAGGTGAGCGTGAATAGGACAGCTAAGACAAATATATTAACTGCTGTTTCTAATTTATCTTTCTTAACGAAGATGTAAGAAATTCCTAAAAGTAAGAAAAACAGAAAATCGTTTGGGAACAGGCAGGAAAAGTTAAGGAAGTAATCTCTCAGAGCCACGTAGAATTTAACTACTGCAGCTAAGAAGATTGCTATAACTAAGAGTTTTTTATAACAATCTTCGGGAATATCGTAGTTTATTGCCGGTGATTTAAAGCACCCTAATAACCATTCTCTCACGCTTACCTTCAAATTCATAGTTTTAATTAATGTAATCTATTTTATTGTGGCAAGCATTGATATTTTTCAAAAGGGGAGGAATTTCCTCCCCTTAATTACGTGTAGTCTTCTTCAAGCTCTTTGTATAGCGGGTGTTTACCGCAGATTTCAATAACTTCTGCTTTTACTTTTTCTATGACAGATTCGTCGTTGATGTTCTTTAAAACTGTTGCAATAAGCTGTGCAATTCTCTTTGCGCCGTCTTCTTTGATGCCCCTTGTTGTTATTGCAGGCGTTCCGATTCTTATTCCGCTGGTTACAAACGGACTTCTCGTATCAAAAGGAATTGTGTTCTTATTAACGGTGATGTTTGCCCTTCCTAAAGCTGCTTCAGCTTCCTTACCTGTTATTCCTTTATCTGTAAGGTCAACGAGCATAAGGTGGTTGTCCGTTCCGCCGGAAACGAGCCTGAACCCTTCTCTTTGAAGCTCTTCTGCCATAACTTTTGCGTTCTTGACGACCTGTTCCTGATACTTTTTAAACTCTTCCGTTTGAGCTTCTTTGAATGCGACGGCTTTTGCGGCTATTACGTGCATGAGAGGACCACCCTGAAGCCCCGGGAATACTGCTTTATCTATTTCTTTTGCAAATTCCTCTTTACACATCGTTACGCCGCCGCGGGGACCTCTAAGCGTTTTGTGAGTTGTAGTCGTTACGAAATGGCACGCTTCAATTGGTGATGGGTGAAGCCCTGTAACTACAAGCCCTGCAATGTGCGCAATGTCTGCTAAAAGGAGCGCGCCTACTTCATCTGCAATCTCTCTGAACTTGTCAAAGTCTATTATTCTTGGATATGCAGAAGCACCGCAGATAATTAGTTTAGGTTTGTGTTCTTTTGCTAAAGCGTAAACCTGGTCAAAGTCTATCGTTTCTGTGTCTTTACGAACGCCGTATTGGACCACGTTGTAGTATTTACCTGTCATGTTAACAGGGGAACCGTGAGAAAGATGCCCGCCGTGAGAAAGGTTCATGGAAAGAATTGTGTCACCTGGTTTTAGCATGGCGAGATAAACTGCCTGGTTGGCCTGAGAGCCAGAGTGCGGTTGAACGTTTACGTGTTCTGCTCCAAAAAGCTGTTTGCATCTTTCTATTGCTATTCTTTCCACGATATCAACGCATTCGCACCCACCGTAGTATCTCTTGCCAGGGTAGCCTTCCGCGTATTTGTTTGTCAGGACAGAACCTTGAGCTTCCATCACAGCAGGTGATGTGAAGTTTTCCGATGCGATTAGCTCAAGGTGTTCATTCTGCCTTTTATACTCGCACTTCAGGGCTTCAAAAACATCCGGGTCAACGTTTCTAACGTGTTTCATCTATTTTCCTCCGTATTCTGTTTTTTCAATCTCAGCGATTTTGTTGATTCTCCTTTCGTGCCTGCCACCTTCAAAAGGCGTTTCAAGCCACACCTTTACAATAGCTTTTGCTAACTCTTCACCTAAAACTCTTCCACCTAAGCATAAAACGTTTGCGTTGTTGTGCCTTCTGCTCATTTCTGCAGCGAAAATGTTGTAGCAGAGGGCTGCTCTGATACCTCTTACTTTGTTTGCAGCCATAGAGATGCCTATGCCCGTTCCGCAGATGAAGATACCCCTGTCTGCTTCGCCGTTTACTATCGCCTTTGCTGCCTTGTATGCAAAATCCGGGTAATCTACAGATTCTTCGGAATACGTTCCGAAGTCTATGTATTCAACGCCTAATTCCTGTAGGTAGGATTTAATGCACTCCTTTAATTTGTAACCACCGTGGTCGCAGGCGAGGGCAATTTTCATTTGCTTTTCCTCCTGCTGTTGGTTGGCGTGATTATATAATTTCTTTCTTAACTGAGTGGGGGTGCGTTTTGAAGTTTCTTTTAACTGTTGCAGGTTTTGACCCAACTGGCGGTGCCGGAATTTTGAGAGATTTGGCTATTTTCAGGCGGTTTGGATTTTTAGGCGCTGCTGCAATAACTGCCAATACGGTTCAGAACACCGGGGGCGTGAGAAGGGTTGAGTTTGTGGAGGGGGGATTTTTAATTGAACACTTAAAGGCAGTTTTAGAAGAAATCAAGCCTTTTGGCGTCAAGATTGGTATTCCTCACAGCTCTGCTGAGATTAATAGTGAGATGGCTAAGTTATTGGGAGATTTTAAACCCATTGTTTTTGACCCCGTTGTTTCTCCAACTTTTGGGAAAGAATTTTTGAGCAATTTAGAAGTAATAAGACCTTTGCTTTCGGTTGCCGATGTGATTACTCCTAACTTTAGCGAGTATAGAGTTTTGAAGCCTTATCTTGAGGATTTTAAAGGTGGTGTAATTGTTAAAGGTGTTGTGGAAGGTGAAAGAGTGAAGGATTTATTAATGATGGGGGGGGAGATTTTAAAGGAGATTGTCCACGTTAGAGATGATAAAGAGGTTAGGGGAACGGGCTGTGCGTTTTCTTCAGCTTTGCTTTCTTTAATGTGTCTTGGAGAAGTACTTGAAAAAGCTTTTGTCGGTGCTTCTTCTTTTCTTGAAACTTACAGAAAGGAAAGTTTTAAAACAGGTATAATGAAGCAGTGGTATTCTTTTGTTTAATGGAGATGCTTTGGAAAGACAGAGAATGGACGTTTTACTGAGGGATATTCTTCAAAAGATACCTGAAAAATTTGTGTACCTTCTTACGGGGAAGAGAGGTATAAAAATACTTGATAATTCCTTCCCAACTATAAAAGAAAGAAAAGCTGATTTTGTTGCAGAGCTTGAGGACGGTTCTATCTTTCACCTGGAACTTCAAACCAACCCCGATAAGAACATGCCCCTGAGGATGCTGGAATACCGTGTCCTTCTTATGCAGAAATATCCTGGCAAAGAAATTTATCAAATGGTTTTATACGTAGGAGAAGGAACTCCTAAAAATGGAAAATTCTATAGACCAGCAAGGTTTGTCGTTTAAATATGAACTAAAAGATATTAAGGAACTAAGCTGTGAAGAGTTAATGAAAAGTCCTCGGTTGGAAGATAAAATTCTTGCAGTTTTATGTAACGTGGAAACCCCTGAACGTTATTTTGAACAATTAATCCGGGAACTTTTAAGTCTGCCAGAGAAGGAGAGGGCAGATTACATTAGGAAACTGTTAACAGCTGTTCATTACAGACCTAAATTAAAAGTGGTGCTTAAACGTTTATTGGAGGATAGGAAAATGCCGCTTACCATTACTGAGGAAATGATGAAACAAGACCCATTTTTCCAGAAAGGAAAGTTAGAGGCAAAAAAAGAAGACATAATTAACCTTTATCGGGAGCTTAATCTTCCTCCCGAAAAAATTGCGAAGGTTCTTAAAGTTCAAGAAGAGTTCGTGAAGGAAGTTCTTAAGAAAGAAAGCCGTTAAAGTTCTGTGCAGGGAGGAGGTTTATGGTTTCAGTATCGTTCTTAGTTAACTATGCGGCTAAGGCTGTTAGGCTTCACTGGAAGGCAGTGCTTCTTTTTGTAGTTCTTCAGATACTTTTTGTCTTGGTTGGGCTTATTCCTTTCTTAGGGATTATAGGTGATATCCTTTCAACGTTGATGGTAACTTCGGTTGTTGTTTTTTACGGAAAGAAACTTTACGAGTTGAGAGAAAGCGTTGTGAATGTGCTTTCTCCTGAAACAGGAGCAACAGATATTTTATTCAGTAATTGGAATATAGCGGCGGGAATAGTCCTGGCTTCATTTGTTTTGATGGTTCCAGTTGTTCTGTTTACTGTTTTAACTGCTTTCATTTTCGGAATGTTTCACCTTCCGCAGGGTGAAGGACAAACTTATGAGTATATAACTAAGGCGTTTGTTTTCTTTTTAGTAAATGCCATTGTGTGGAGCTGGTATCTCTACGTTATACCTTACGCTAACGGAAAAGCTATTGTTGCTGATAGTTTTTCTGATGCTTTCCTGTCTTTCTTAAAGCCTTTCATATCAAAAGAACAGTTCAAAACGATAAACGGAGATTACTTTAAGTTGCTTTTCCTATCTTCACTTCTGCTAATTGTATTTGTGATTGTTACCGGTATTCTGTTTATAACTATTGTTTTCTCGCCGATTGCTTTTGCGTTTGTTTACGCTTTTAACGTTTACTACGGCGGTATGTGCGTAGCCTGCTATAGCCTTGTTACCGAATCGGAGTTGGCTAACGCCTGAACTACATCGTAGGCGTTTGATGGCGTTCCTACTTCAAGGTTGTCTAACAGGTTAAAGTAGTCAAGGCACGTGCCGCAGCAGATAATTTCTACGCCTTTTTCTTTTAGCGTTTTGAGGGCGTCCAATATTTCTGGGTCTGCCCCCTTACACGCTAATTTTACTGCCGTGTTTATGAGGATAATTCTTGCAGGTAGTGGGTCTGCGTTTATGAAGGTTTTGATGAAGCCTTTGGTGAGGATTTTCCCTAACTCTTTATCTTCGCCTACGTAAGTGGAAGCTATTAAAACCGTATAGTTGCCTGTTTTTTTGCTTTCTGCTTTTTCTTCCTGAACGCTTTCTGCTGTTCCTTTTGTGATTTTTAATTTGAAGATGCCGTTATCTTCTTCTATTTCAACGGTGCAGCCAGCTTTTTCGGCAAATCTTTTAACGTTTTCTCTTGAAGCTTTATTATCAACTAAAACGGTGATTGTTCCTGCTTCTATCTCTTCTAACGTTTTTTTTGTTTCTAAAACCGGTATGGGGCAGGCTTTGCCTCTGCAGTCGACAACTTTCTCTGCCATTTTGCTTCTCCCTGCAAGAGTTTTGTCTGAAATAATAGATGGCTTTCAGCGGTATAGAAAATTTCTATGGAATTAGTTCTGAAAATTTAAGGCGTAAATAGGTTTTTGTGGGGGTATTCCGGATTTTTTATGGCTTGAGATATTTTTTCTTTTAATTCGTCAACGTTAATGGTGTAGATAGTTCCGTTGTATTCTTTTAAAAGTTCAAGGGCGTTTTCTAAAAGCAATTTATAGCCTCTTTCGTTAAAATTTTCTCTGTGATAAAAGGCAACGCCTATCTGAATTAATGCCTGCAGAAAGTCTCTGTCTTTTCCAAAGTTTCCCATCCAGATTTCTTCTATGAGTTCGTGAACTTCAAAGAAGAGTTCGTAGTTGAAGAGTTTTATCGCCAATTTGACGTTTTGTTCTACGTTTTCGCCTGCTGGTGTGATTTCGTTTTCTTTTAAGAATTTCAGGTATCTTTCGCTTTTTTCTTTGACGTATTCTTTCGTTATGGGGTCAATGTCTTCGGAAAGTTTGAGTTTGCCGTTTTCTTCTTTTATGAGCGGAAATGTTGAGAGGATTTCTTTTTTTATGGAAGGTGGAAGGGTGGGGGGACTTTCATTTGAAATGATTTCTGCTACAGCTTTGACTATTGTTAGCTCTTCTTTTTTACCTTCTCTCAGGTAGTCACAAAATCTATGTGCAAACCAATTCCTTATTTCAAAGAAGTCCACATTTACCTCTTAGACTAGGTTTTTGCAAAATTTATAAGGAGTTGAGTTCTTCTTTTAAGAGGGAAATTAGCTATTAGTAATTCTTTTCCTTTTTTTGTTTTTTTCTTTTTATAATTGGTCATACCGTAGCTTAACTCCCATTCTATTATATAATAATCTTTGTAAAGTTCTTTAATAAAAGGGGAATTGTCATAAGTGATTAGTATTTTGTGAGGGCAACGAGATATAGCCTTAAAAAAACGGATGTGGTCAAATTCTGTATGGATATTTCCTCGTTTGCCGTATAGGCGGGATTTTTGAGCTGAATAGTATGGAGGGTCAAGGAAAATTATTACATCTTTACCTGGTAAAAAGAGTAAATGTTCGTAGTCTCCGTAAAAGAGTTCTACTTCTTTTATTATTTTGTGTGCTTCCTCAAGTCTTTCTATTGAACTCCAGGTAAAACGTTTGTGAAACGCTTGTTCTGAATAACCCCCACTATCAACTGTACCAGAGAACGTTATTCTATTGAGAATGAAAAAGTCAACAGCTCTTTGGAAATCGTCTATCTTTTCTCTTCTTTCTATTATCTCGTTAAAGAGTTTTCTTCCATCAGAATAGGAAGATTTGATTTTCTTTATTTCTCGTATTAAGTTATCTTTGTTATATTTCAATTCTTTCCAAAAGCAGTATAAATCGTAATTGATTTCTCCAGCTAAGAATCTGCATCTTGGTTTTTTCTGAACCCAGTAGAAAGTTATTGAACCTCCACCGAACATTGGTTCTCTTAATTCTTTAAATTCTTGAGGAAAAAAAGAGGCGAGAAACTTAACAGCTTTTGACTTACCACCTGGATATCTTAGAGGACTTTTAATCATGGATTCCCTCTAACCATATTTCAAAGCTGTTTTTATTACTTTCTTCTATTAGAGCTTTTAGGAAAGAATCTGACTTTACTTTTAGGATATCGCTGCTGATGTATTTACCCCTTATGAGTTTTGATGTTAATTTAAGGACAGGTACTACTTTTTTAACTTTTTCTTTTCCAATAAATGCTTCTGAAAGATTGGTGTAAATTATCATCTTCAGTAAACCATCTTTTATATCTTCTTTTGAGGGTAGAAGTTTGGAAGAAGAATGTTTGGCTTCTATTAAATGTAGAGCATCTGATTTTATTGCTACTTCGTCTACCGTGAAAAAGTAGTATCCTCCGAGATAGTTTTTTATAGTTATGGTTCCTTTCTTTCCGCTTTGAATTTTCTCTTTTGGTTGTATTGTTTGTTTTTCCCTTTTTTGAGCTCTTTGTGCCTTAAATCTGGAAAAGTCTTTAAATGCTTTTATTCCTATTGATAAAGTTCTTTGAAATTTTTCTATTCCTGAAACTGAGTGAATTGGTACACCTGTAATTTCAGATATTTTCTTGTAGGAAAGTAAAGCTTTATTTATTACTTTTGTAAGGTTTTCAGGGGATAACTCTTTAAGATTCCAATGGAGGGCGGATGCATGATATACAGAAAGTTCTTTTAATTTTCTCGTGATGTAATTTCCGTCAAACTGTTGATTGGAAATTTTGATTTTTCCACTTTTAGTTACTTTTCTGGATGCATGGGAATAATAAGCAGGTATAACGTAAACATTAAGGAGGCTCATTAATGAAACTGTATCCCATTGAAGAAAATCTCTATCTCCGTTTCTTCCTTCATCTTTTATTATGGGAATTATGGCTACAACTTTACTGGCAGGTGTTTGTAGAGTATCGTAAACACGGGCGTAAGGATAACTTCTTGTTCTTTTTGGAGATACCCATTTGCTTATGGCAAAGGAAAAATTCTTGATGTTAATCAGACAAGTAGGAGGTAGTTCGTTAATGTCAATTTCAAAACTTGGAAAAGAAAACTTCTTCAAAGGGTTCCTAATACATTTTTCATACTTAATATTTTCTATTACAGCTTGAATTTCCATTTAGATGCTCTTTAATCGTATTATTAGAAGGGGGAGAATCTCCCCCGAACATTAGCTTCCTACAACTTCGTCTGGGTGTGCAATTCTTCCTAAAACTGCAGAAGCTGCTGCTACTGCTGGAGAAGCAAGGTAAACTTCGCTTTCTGGATGTCCCATTCTTCCTACGAAGTTTCTGTTTGTTGTAGCTACTGCTCTTTCACCTTTTGCCAAGATTCCCATGTGTCCGCCAAGACACGGTCCGCAGGTTGGCGTTGATACTACGCATTCAGCTTCAAGGAATATGTCAATAAGTCCTTCTTTGAGTGCCTGTCTGTAAATTTCCTGCGTTGCAGGGATAACGATGCACCTTACATTAGGGTTAACCTTTTTGCCTTTCAGTATTTCTGCTGCAATTCTCAAGTCGCTTATTCTGCCGTTTGTGCAGGAACCGATAACAACCTGGTCTATTGTTACGTGGGTTGCTTCTGTTACGGGTTTTGTGTTTGACGGAAGGTAGGGAAAAGCAACCTGAGGTTCTATCTTTGAAACGTCTATTTCGTAAACTTCAGAGTATTCTGCATCTTCGTCGGACTTGTAAAGTTTGTAAGGTCTTTTAGCTCTGCCTTTGACGTATTCAAGAGTTTTTTCGTCAGGTTCTATTATGCCGTTTTTGGCGCCTGCTTCTATTGCCATGTTGCAGATTGTAAACCTGTCGTCCATGGGAAGTTCTCTGATGGCTTCTCCGGTGTGTTCCATCGTTTTGTAGAGGGCACCATCAACGCCTATCATTCCGATTACGTAAAGAATTAGGTCTTTGCCGCTTACCCACTTTTGCCTTTTGCCGTAGTAGATGAATTTCATTTGCTCAGGGACTTTAAACCATACTTCTCCTGTTAACCACGCGTAAGCCATGTCCGTTGAGCCGACACCGGTTGAGAAAGCACCTAAAGCGCCGTAAGTGCAGGTGTGGGAGTCTGCTCCAATTACGACGTCTCCTGGCACTACTACGCCTTGTTCTGGTAAAAGTGCGTGTTCAATTCCCACTCTGCCTTCAGGCCAAAAATGCTTGATGTTAAATTCTTTGGCAAATTCTCTCATCATTTTGACCTGTTCTGCTGCCTTTATGTCCTTGGCAGGAACGAAGTGGTCTGGAACCAACGCAATTCTTTCTCTATCCCATACCTGCTTTGCACCTATGCTTTTTACCTGCTTAATGGCTATGGGAGCGGTAACGTCGTTTGCAAGAGCAATATCAACTTTGCACATTATTAATTCGCCAGGATAAACTTCTTCTTTGCCTGCGTGTTCAGCTAAAATTTTTTGAGTAATGGTCATTCCCATTTTTCTCTCCTTGAGCAGTTTTGATGTGGAGATTTTACGAATTAATTTCCTAAAACTTCAACTATTGCTTCTTTGTAGGTTTTAACCATGAAGTCTATTTCATCTTCAGATATTGCCAGCGGTGGCATAATTACTAAAACCGGTCCTAACGGTCTTGTAAATACGCCTTTTTCTACTATTCTTCTTGAAACTCTTCTGCCTACGTTGTCTTTCCAGGAGAAGCCTTCTTTCGTCTTTTTGTCTTTTACTAATTCAATGCCGACCATAAATCCTTTGCCTCTTATGTCTCCTACGTGTTTTAGTTCTGATAGTTCTTCGTTGAGGCGCTTGTAGAGGTATTCTATTTTTGGGGCGAGAGATTCGGGGTAGCCTTTTTCTTCAAAGAGCTTTATGTTGGCAAGGGCTACTGCACAGCCTAACTGGTTGCCTGTAAAGGTGTGACCGTGGAAGAAGGTTTTGCCGCTTCCGTAGTCTCCGCCCCAGAACGCTTCGTAAACTCTGTCGGTTGCCATTGTTGCGGCAAGGGGCATGTATCCTGCCGTTAAGCCTTTTGATATTGCCATTATGTCTGGTGTTACGTTTTCCCACTGGCAGGCAAACATTTTCCCGGTCTTTCCAAATCCAGTTGCAACTTCATCTAAAATGAGGAGGACGTCGTATTCGTTGCAGAGTTCTCTAACGCCTTTTAAAAAGCCTTCAGGATGGACGATTATTCCTGCTGCTGCCTGAACTAACGGTTCTAAAACGACTGCGGCTATCTCTTCGTGCTTTTCTTCTAACAGTTCCTTTAATTTTTGTAAAACGTAGTCTCTGCACTCTTCTTTTGTGCCGTTGAAACGGTAGGGGTAGGGGGAGGGGATTTTGTAGGTTTCAAACATGAGTTCTTTAAACATGGAATGGAAAAGGTCTATTCCGCCTATGCTGACAGAGCCTATTGTGTCTCCGTGATAGGCTTCGTCTAACTTTACGAACTTCGTTTTTTTCTTCTTTCCCTTTAGCTGCCAGAACTGGTAAGCCATCTTTAAAGCGGATTCCATTGCTGTTGAGCCGTCGTCGGTGTAAAAAACGTGGTTTAAGCCTTCAGGCGTTATTTCTACTAACTTTTTGGCTAAAATGGTGGCTGGGACGTTTGAAAGCCCTAAAAGGGTAGAGTGGGCTATTTTTTCTGCCTGCTGACACAGAGCTTCGTTTAGCTCTTTTACGTTGTATCCGTGAACGTTGCACCAGATTGAACCGACGGCATCAAGATATTTGTTGCCTTCTGTGTCTACAAGCCAGCAACCTTCTCCTCTTTCTATTATTATCGGTTCCATTTGAACGTATTCAGCCATCTGTGTAAAGGGGTGCCAGACGTAGGTTTTGTCCCACTCTTTTAAAAGGTTTTTATCTACATTCACAGTTTCACTCCTTTTAATGCTTCTTTTTCTATTTCTCTTTCGGGGTTTCTGCTTACAACGACGTCAACAGGCTTTTGAAGGGCAAGTTCAAGTTTTGCTGAAAGCTTTATCTTTTTTTCAAAGAGGTTTTCTCTGTTTTCGGGGATTATAAATATATCTACGTCTCCGCCTTTTTTCTCTCTTATCCTGCTGCCAAACAGGTATATTTCGCAATCGCCGAAAATCTCTCTGGAAAGTTTTTTAATCGTTTCAATTTCTTCTTTGGTTAACCTTACTTTCAATTTTTTGCACCGATTTTCCTGCGTTTAGATTGTTCTGTTAATTATAAATACGGTAAGTAGGGTTATGGCTATTGCGAAAGCAATGTTTAGAATGAAGCCGACTTTTAGCATATCTTTCTGCTTTATCGCTCCTGTTCCATAGACGATTGCGTTAGGTGGTGTTGCTACCGGTAGCATAAAGGCACAGGAAGCTGCAATACCTGCCGGCAGTGCTAATTCGTGAGGAGGTAGTCCCATCTGTGTTGCTGCTGTAATTAGTATGGGGATGAATATTGCTGCTGTTGCCGTGTTGCTCATTAGTTCTGTCATGAAAATCATGAACAGGGTAACGCAGAGGACTATTAAGAGATGAGGTAGGTTACCTATGCTTTCTGTCAGTAAAGAGGCAATGAACTTGCTTGCGCCTGTTGTTTTAAGAACGTGGGAAAGTGCTATGCCACCGCCAAAGAGGTATAAAGTTCCCCAGTCCGTTCCTTCGTTGATTTCTTCCCAGTTTACTAAATTGGTTAGGAATAAAAGAACTACGGCAAAGACGGCTACGAGAGCATCAAAGTAGTGATGAATGCCGAATAAAGACGATATCTTTTTGCCAAACAGCCAGAGCAGTGCGGTTAGGATAAATATGCCTAAAACGGTCCACCTTTCTTTCGTCATTAAGAATGAAAACTTTTCTAAAGTTACTTTTTCTTTTAGGTTGGGTTTAAAGTAGAGGTAAAGGATTAAGAAGAGTAGTGGGAACAGAACGATTACCGTTGGTATTCCAAAGGTCAGCCAGTCTGTAAAGCTCATGTTCAGGTTTGCAGCAGTTATGCCGTTAGGTGGACTGCCCACTAAAGTGCCTATACCGCCCACGCTTGCAGAGTAGGCAATTCCTAAAAGGATAAATGTTTTAAGTCTGCTGTCTGCCTGAACGGCACCTATGATTCCTAAAGCTAACGGCAGCATCATTGCCGTGGTGGAGGTGTTGCTTATCCACATTGAAACGAAAGCTGTTGCTGCAAAAAGGAGCAGTGAGGTTGTGAAAAGAGAGCCTTTGGATGCGCTGACGATTTTGTAGGCTATGAACTTGTCCATTTCATACTTTTTCAGGGCAGTTGCTAGAGCAAAGCCACCGAAGAAGAGGAAGATAATTGGGTGTGCAAAAGAGGAGAACGCTGCTTTAACGCTTAAAACACCTAAAAGGGAGGCTAATATCGGAACTAATAGTGACGTAACGGGCAATGGTAGAGCTTCTGTTATCCACAGAACTGCAGTAAATATGAGAATGGATAGTCCTTTTTTAACTTCTAACGGAATGTTGAAGGCGAAGGGAATTAAGCAAAGTATAAAGGCTAAGGGTATGAAAACTTTCTTCTTCATTGTTCCCCCAGAAGTGGTTCCCTTCAGGAATTATACTACGCTTTACTCTGCGCCAATGAAGAAGCAGATAGCTTTCTCTAACTTCTTCATTTCCTTGCTCGTTAAAGAAGCTATCCTATTAGGAATCAACCTTGAAAGGTCAATTGCCCTTATCTGGTCCACCATGACTGCTGAATCTTTTTCTAACCTTTCTCTTGCTTTTATGAAAAGCCTCATTGGATACTTGCCTTTTAGATTGGAAGTTATTGGAGCTACTAAAACGGTAGGATAGATGTTTAGGATTTCCTGCCTTTGAATGATTACTACCGGTCTTGTTTTACCGGGTTCTACTCCTTTAGTCGGGCTGAGTTTTGCAAGGTATATTCCGCCTCTAACCAAGTCCATCTGCTACTGTTCCCTCAAGTTCTTTTAAATCTTTTAGGTTTTCCGGGTCTTCGGCAAGTTCCCTTGCAGAGTCAATCAGGTTTTTGAGCATTTCCTGTTTTTCAAGTTCTCTCTTGTAGAGAAGGAGCGCTCTTTTGACTATCAAACTCTTAGGATTTCCAGTCTTTCTGGATAGGTTTTCTAACAGTTCAAAGAAGTGGTCATCTAATCTGATTGTGTAAGTCCTCAATTGAGCCTCCGCGTGGTATTCATTTCTAATTTATTAATCAGGATTATAATTAACAAGTTAAGTAGGTATTGCGATTCCGTAGTTTTCCTCTCTTTTTTCTCCGACTTCTGTTAGTTTTACTTTTATGGGTGTAGAGGGGGGAAGTTTGCGGTCTAAAACTACTCTTATGTAGTTGTCTGTGAGAGCTACCGAGTGTTCGTTTTCTGTTTCTGAGAGGACGAGGGCGTCAAGTGTTTTGTTGATAAAAGAGCTTCTGTATTTAATGTTTTTCTCTTTTCCTATTTCTCTTAAGGTTTTTACTCTCTCTTTTTTGACTTCTGGTGGGACGCTGTCTTTTAAAAGGGCAGCTTTTGTGCCTTTCCTTTTTGAATAGGGGAAGACGTGAAGGTAGGCAAAGGGGATTTCTTCTATCAGTTTTTTTGTTTCTTCAAATTCTTCTTCTGTTTCGCCGGGAAAGCCGACCATAATGTCTGTGCCGATGGCTGCGTGGGGGAGGTGGGTGAGGATTTTTTCTACCGTTTTTATGTAATCTTCCGGAGTGTATCTTCTGTTCATTCTTTCAAGAACCGTTTTGCTGCCGCTTTGTAAGGGAATGTGAAAGTGTGGGGCTATTTTGGGCGATTCTGTTATTACGGAAATAAGTTCATCTGTGAATTCCATCGGTTCTATTGAGCTTAAGCGTATGCGGTAGAGGTTTTCTATTTTCAGCAGTTCTTTTAGCAGCTTTGCTAAGTTCCAGTCCTGCCACCTGTAAGCGCCCAAGTGAGTTCCTGTGAGGACGATTTCTTTAAATCCTTTTTCTACCAATTCTTTTACCTGAGTGATTACAAGGTGTGGTGATTCGCTGAGCATTGGTCCGCGGGCTTTCGGGATTATGCAGTAGGAACAAAAGCTCTCGCATCCCTGCTGGATTTTTACGAAAGCTCTCGTTTTTCCTATGAAATCTGAAACGTTTAGAGGGAAGAATTTACGCGCTTTCCAGGCGCCTGTAACGACGGTTTTAGGTATTTCTCCTTTGAGGCGTTTTTCTACCAATTCAACTAAATTGTATTTTTCAACGTTTCCGGTTATCAGGTCTGCTTCTTTTACTTTTTCCAACTCTTCTGGATAGACTTCTGAATAGCAACCTGTGACTACTACTAAAGCTTCTGGACTGCGGTGTTTGGCTTTTCTTATGGCTTTCCTGCTTTTTGCGTCTGCTGTGTGGGTTACGGTGCAGGTGTTTATTACGTAAACGTCAGCTTTTTCTTCAAAGGGAACGACATTGTATCCAGCGTTTTTGAAGAGTTCTTCCATTACGGCGGTTTCGTTAAAGTTCATTTTGCAGCCTAACGTGTAGAAGGCGACTGTTTTCAAAGTGACCTCTCTATCATTTCGGCGATTTTTTTGAGGTTTTCCACGCCTATCGGTTCTTCAGGTAGTTCTTCTATAAAGATGGTCTTTTTGTGGGGGAAGGGGGTGGGGATTTTTTCTTTCCACTTGTTTAGAACGATATATTCTACAGTTATGCCTGCTGATTCTAATTCTTTTATGGTTCTTTTCGCTATTTCTATTGGAAGTTTGCCGGGATTTGTTACCACCATGAAAGAGGTTTCTTCGCCTGAAAAGAGGTAGGACAGCGTTTGTGTTTCTTTAAGTCTTCTTTCAAGGATTGATATGAGAGGGTCTTCTTCGCTACTTTCTTTTAGTTCTGCCATTGCTTTTAATTTTAGGGCTTTTTTGCGCAGGTTTATCATGTGTTTGAGCCAGTTTTCTAAAAGGTCTGGAACGGTCATGAGCCTAACGGTATATCCGGACGGCGCAGTGTCAAAGATTATTTTGTTGTATTGGCTGCCGTAGTTTTTGTAGATTTTGTAGATTGCGTCAGCTATTGCTAACTCAAAAGCTCCGGGCGAATAGTAGGCTATTTCTATCTGTTTTTTTATCTCTTCTAATATTACGGGGCTGACGATTTTTTCTGCGTCTTTTTTTACCTTGTTTAAGTAGTTTTTCATCTCTTTTTCTACGTCTATTTCGTGGACGGAGAGGTTGGGAGGAAGTGGAGAATCGGCAAAAGCTATGGAAAGGGAGTGGGCCGGGTCTAAAGAAACGACTAATGTTTTGAAGCCTTTTTGGGAAAAGAGGAGGGCGAGGGAGGAGGAGAGGGTGGATTTTCCCACGCCTCCTTTGCCGGATAGAAAGAAGAAACGTTTTTTGTAAATATTTTTATGGTTCTCCGCTTTCCTCAATTGCTCTTCCAAGGATAGTTTTTCTATTAGCCATTCTCACTTCCCAACCTCTTATCTCTTTTGCAAGGTAGGGAAGTAATTCAACGTAGTAATAATAAAGAGGGTTGGGTATACCTATCTTGTCGCTGAACACTAACATTAAAAATGTATCGTTATAGGTTCTTGCAACGGCATCTATTTTGTCAGTTGCGTTATCGGTTATAGCTCCTTTGAAAAATAACCTTATGAATTCTTTGAACTTTTTCATGTCCTGTACTCTGCGTTAATTTTAATATAGTCGTAAGAAAAGTCGCACGTAAGGTATTCAAATTCTTTAGTCCCCTGATTTAAATTGAGTTCTATAGTGATTTCTTCGTTATTTTTCATGTATTTCCATACTTCCTCTTCGTTATAGTTTGTTTTACTTCCATTTTTGAAAAGTAGATATTGTCCAATTTTAAGTTCTGCCTTTTCCTCTATAAATCCGGCTTGAGCTGCTCCTGCTGCTGCAATTATTCTTCCCCAATTTGGGTCACATCCAAAAAGAGCCGTTTTAACAAGTGGCGATAAGGCTATCTTTCTTGCAATCTTTCTAGCCTGTTCTTTGCTGTTAGCGTTTTTGACTTTTATTCTTGCAACTTTCGTTGCTCCTTCGCCATCTTTAACTATTTGGTAAGCCAAAGATCTCAGTAGGTTCGTAAGTTTTTCTTTAAATTCATTAAAGTTGTTTTCGTCTATTAGAACATTTGATTTTCCGGTTGCAACTAAAAACACACAATCGTTTGTGCTCATGTCTCCATCAACGGTTATTGCGTTAAAAGATACTTCAACTGCTTTTTGTAGAGCTATTTTGAGTAACTTTTCAGATATTTGAACATCGGTAGCGACGAACGATAACATAGTTGCCATTGAAGGGTCTATCATTCCAGCGCCTTTAGCTATTCCTCCTATTACATAACCGTTTCCTTCTTCAAATGCCACTTTGGGAAATGTGTCTGTTGTCATAATTGCTTCTGCCGGCAAAGTACTTTTTGCTTTACCTAAATTCTCAGCAGCTTCTTTTATTCCTTTTTCTATTCTATCCATAGGTAAAGGTTCCCCTATTACTCCTGTTGAAGCTACTAAGAATTGTTCTTTTGTTTTTGAATACTTTTGTGCTAATTGAATCATTGTTGAGGCATCTTGTATTCCTTTGTTTCCTGTGCATGCGTTTGCATTTCCACTGTTGGCAACTATTCCTGAAATCCTTCCCTTTATCTGTTGTGATACTTTGATAGGAGCTGCTTTTACTTCGTTTTGAGTGAATACTGCTGCAAAGGTAGATGGTTGGTCAAAAATTATTAACAAAGTGTCTGGTCTATTTATTTTATGTATTGTTTTCTTTATTCCTCCAAATCCAACTCCACATTTTACTCCCGGTACTTCAGCGATGCCTTTTTTCATTTTTATCTCCTGTTTTAAAAGTTTCTGTTAATTCTATCAAGGTTGATATAATACGCCCGCTATATATATTTTGTGTTAACCTTTAACCGTTTTTGGAGGTTTTGTTTTGGCTAAGGTAAGAGTTCACCAGCTTGCTAAAGAGCTTGGTATGTCTTCTAAAGAACTGATTCAGAAGTTGAGAGATGAACTTGATATACAGGTAAAAAGTGTTCATTCATCTTTAGATGAAAAGCAAGTTATGTTGGTTAAAGAGTTTATTAAGCCTGTTGATGTCGTTAAGAAAAAAGAAGAAGTGAAAGCGGAAAAAGAAGAGAAAATAAAGGAAGAGAAGAAACGAGAAGAATTGAAAGTTACTGTGGAGAAAGAGAAGGTTGAAGAAATTGAGGAACGAAAGATAGAGAAGAAAGATTTGATTTCTGAGAAAACAATTGTTGATGAAGAAAAAGCAAAGGAAGAAGAGATAAAGCCTAAAGAAGAGAAGAGAGAAAAGAGACGTTCTGAAGTGAGGGTGCTTTCTCCTGAAGAGTTAGCAAGAAGGAGAAGAAGGAGAAGGAAGCCGTTTAAGAAAGATGAGAGAGGAGAGAAGAAGCCTCGTAAATTTAAAAAGTCAGAAAAAGAGGAAAGAAGAGAAAGAAAACCTGAAAGGAGAGAAGAAGTTACAAGAGAACAACTTGAGAAGTTAGTGGCTTCAACAAAGGAGCACAGAGAGAAGGAAAAGGAAAAACCAAAAACTGCTGAAGATATCCTTGCTCAAAAGAAAAAAGAACAAAAAGAGTTGGAAGACCAGAAGAAATTTGAAGAGTTAATGAGAAGGATAGAAGAGAAGAATAGAGCTAAAAAGAAAAAGAGAAAGAAGAAGAAAAAAGAAGAAGTAAAAGAAGAAATACCTTTTGAGGAACTTTCGGAAGAAGAGCAGCTTCAGAGGTTAATTGAAGAAGAGGAAAAAGCTAAAACGGTTGTTATTCCGGAAGTTATCTCTGTTAGAGAGTTTGCTGAAAGACTTGGTGTTGAAGCCAATCAACTCCTGCAAGATTTGATTGCTTTAGGAAAATTTGTTGCGATAAATCAGCCTATAGATTTTGAAACTGCTTCAAAAGTTGCAGAGAAGTACGGGAAGGTTGTTAAGTTAGAAGGGGCAGAAGAAGAGGAAGCGCTACTTGAAAAAGAACTGGAAGAAGTTCCAGATAAAGAGGAAGACCTTAAACCAAGACCGCCTATTGTAACTGTTATGGGTCACGTTGACCATGGAAAAACTACGTTACTTGACTATATAAGGAATACGAAGGTAGCTGAGAGAGAAGCTGGTGGTATTACTCAGCATATAGGTGCTTCTGTTGTTGAAGCAGATACGAGTGAAGGAAAGAAAACGCTTGTATTTTTGGATACGCCGGGTCATGAAGCTTTTACAGCAATGAGAGCAAGGGGAGCTCAGGTTACTGATATTGCTATTTTAGTTGTTGCGGCTGATGATGGTGTTATGCCACAGACAATTGAAGCAATTAACCACGCTAAAGCTGCAGGTGTTCCTATAATCGTTGCCATTAATAAAATTGATAAACCAGGTGCGAATCCTGAGAGGGTTAAGCAAGAGTTAACTCAGCACGGTCTTATTCCTGAGGATTGGGGCGGTGATACTGTTATGGTTCCTGTCTCTGCTAAGACAGGTGAAGGTGTAGACGAGCTTCTTGAAATGATAGCTCTTCAAGCCGAGTTAATGGAATTGAAGGCTAATCCTGATAAGCCTGCAAGAGGAGTAGTTCTTGAAGCTAAGTTGGATAAGAAAAGAGGACCTGTTGCAACGCTTCTTGTTCAAAGTGGAACGTTAAGAGTGGGCGACCCAATTGTTGCTGGACTTTATGCCGGTAAAGTAAGAGCAATGTTTGATGATAAAGGTAAGCCAGTTAAAGAAGCCGGTCCTTCAATGCCTGTTGAGGTTTTAGGACTTGAAGGGGTTCCACTTGCAGGAGACAAGTTCTACGTTGTCAAAGATGAAAAAACTGCAAGAAAGATTGCAGAAAAGAGACAAGAGCTTGCAAGGGAATCTGCACTTGAGAAAGAGAAGAGAGTTTCTCTTGAGGAATTGTTCGCTCAGATGCAGGCAGGTGAGGTTAAAGAGCTTAATATTGTTCTAAAAGCAGACGCTCAAGGTTCTATAGAAGCTATCAGAAAATCTCTTGAAGAGCTTTCTAACGAAGAGGTGAAAGTTAACATAATTCACGCTGGTGTAGGTCCTATAACAGAAAACGATGTTATGCTTGCTGCTGCTTCTAACGCTATTGTTATTGGTTTTAACGTTAGACCTGATTCTGCGGCGAGGAAGGCGGTAGAGAAGGAGAAAGTTGACGTTAGAACTTACAGAGTTATTTACGATATAGTTGATGAAGTTAAAAAAGCCATGCAAGGTCTTCTTACACCTGAAGAGAAGGAAGTTTATCTTGGCTCTGCTGAAGTTAGAGCAACGTTTAAAGTACCGAAGGTTGGAACGGTTGCTGGTTGTTACGTGAAAGATGGCGTTATAAAGAGAAATGCGAATGTAAGGTTAGTAAGAGACGGTGTTGTTATTTACGATGGTAAGATAGCTTCTCTCAAGAGATTTAAGGATGACGTGAGAGAAGTTCAAGCTGGTTATGAATGCGGTGTAGGTCTTGAAAACTTCAACGATATTAAGGTCGGCGACGTTATTGAGTGTTATACGATAGAGCAAGTTCAAAAAGAAATCTAACTTATTAGATGGTGCCCCTTCGGGGGCACTTTATATCTTATTTTCAATCTCCTTGAGAATCTTCTTTAAAAATTTTATGTAGATTTTAGATATTCTTTCAAAAATCTCTTTTGCCTTTTCTTCATTATATATGTGTGAACTTAAGTTCCTGTCTTCTAACATATCCAAAATTATTTCATCGTCTTTAATTATCCCGTGTCGGAAAGCTTTTTTAACACAGTCCCTTGGCGAAAAACATTCTAACTTGTTGTATTCCAAAACTCTTCTAAGGGTTTTCCAGAGAAGTTCAACGGTGAATTCAAAACGTTGGATAGCGCCGTCTCTATCAAGGTCATCTTTAACTCTGTTAATTGCTTCTTCCAGTCTTGATACGGCGTTCTTAAGTTTTTCTACGTATAAAAGAACTTCTACTTTTTCCACAAAACCACTCCGTGTTGTTCAATTATTTTCCTAAGTATATCATCAACATCTTCTATGAACACAACGTCAACTGTGTAGATTCCTGAAACTTCATTGACCTGCTCTTTAAGTTTTCTTTTTTCTCTGAACGAGAGCTTACTTCCATAGATTGCTATGTCAATGTCAGAATGTATAGTATTCGTTCCTTTTGCCCTTGAGCCGAACAAAACTATTTTCTCTGGATTGCAGCTACTTACTATTGTAGAAATTATCTCTTCTTGATGAGGAATTCTATATCTCATCCCATCCTTCTACTGCGGATGCCTGGTTGTAACTTGTTACTGTGGCTTCAAAGAAGTTGGCTTTAACGTTGCCTTCTCCGCCCGTATCGGCAATTCTTTCTAAGTGTTCATAGGGGTTGGGTCTATCAGGGAAAATAGGCTCAAGCCCTAAGGCTTTTAACCTTTTGTTTGCTATGTAATAGGTGTAATCTTCTATTGATTGTTCGTTCATTCCTAAAATGTTGTTACCTATTACTTTTTTACTGAAACGTTGTTCCTGGTCAACGGCTATTCTAAACATTTCGTAAATTTTGTCTTTCGTTAAATACTTTTTAAATCCTTCATCTGTCAGGTCTTTCATAAAGTATTCAAACAGTATAACGTGAGTTAACTCATCTCTATTTATATATCTGATAATGTCTGCTGTTCCCTGCATGAGGTTTCTTGAGGCTAAGTTGTAGAAGAACATAAAACCGTTGTAGAAATAAAGTCCTTCAAGAAGGTAGTTGCCTATTAAGACTTCTCCGTAGTTTTCCATTGTTGGCTCTTCTAAGAATTTCTGATAAATGTCTGCTATGTATTTATTTCTTTCAAAAAGAATTGGGTCTTTCTTCCACCAGTAGTAAACCTGTTCTCTTTTCTCAGGTGGCACTACAGATTCTATTGTGTATCCATAACTTTGAGAGTGAATTGCTTCCTGGTAGGCGTGAATGGAGAGGTCAATCGTTATTTCTGGTGCTTTTACGTAAGCTGCTATATTTGGGATGTTACTTGTCTGTATAGAGTCTAAAAATACTAAAAAGGAGATTATTTCATCGTAAGCCTGCCTTTCGTCTTCTGTAAGTTCCTTGTAATCCTGAACGTCCTGCGTCAGGTCAACGGTTTCTGGTATCCAGAAGTTAGCCATCATTACTCTGTAAAGCCTTGGTGCCCACTCGTACTTTATAACGTTAAGGTTAAATATGTTGGTTGTATCACCTTTAAGGATTCCCCTTTTTGCGGGGTCATCGTTACCTTCCGGGTTAAAAATTGGACGTGGTTTCATTAGTTCTTTTTTAATGTCCATAAAGTTCCTCCAGAGGAGTTTTAAGTTTTGAAATGAAAATAGTATGCAATAGTAGTGTAATAAATTTTGCTGATTTTATACGATGCTGTCGTAAAGAATCAAGTTATGAGGGAATAAAAAAAGGGGGCGAAAAGCCCCCTTTGATTGGTTGTTTAAGTCAGAATTAGAACTTGAGGTCAGCTTGAGCCCAGATGTGGTCTTCGGCGTCAGACTTCGTGGAATGGTCAGGGTTAATGTAAGCAGCTGCAAAGTCGCTGTCTGGGTCAAAGTGATCCCATCCGAGGGAGAGGCAGAGGTTCTTGCTGTATTTATATTTAACGCTAAAGTCGGCTTCCCAACCAATATCATCGGATGTTTTGCCAGTGAATCCTGCAGGTTTTACACCGTAGGTATTAGTAGTTGAGTCAACTGCATAATCTTCTGCAGTTTTGAAGTAGTGAAGGTCAAGTCCAAGAGCTACTTTAGCAAGAGGTTTAGCAGATAGTTTAAGATAAAGGTCTTTTACACCTGGAGAACGAGATGCTATAGCTCCGTTGAACTTATAAACATTTCCGAGCCACACAATGTCTGCATGACCAAGCCACTTGTGAGCTGTTGGGAGGACGGACCAGAAGGAATCAATATCGCCTTGGTCATCGCTGTCACCAGAGTAGTAATCATATCCGACGAATACGCCTGGTGTCCAGTTAACATTTGCGAAGTCAGCTCCAGCACCTACACTGAAGAAGTAACCGCTGAAATCACGATCTTTTCCTGTAATATCTACACCAGCATCTCCACCTTGAATGGCGCCTTCAAGATTAACTTTGACTTTAGCAAAATCAGTGTTGAATACTGGTGTTATACGACCATAAAGTGTATTAACGTTTCTAAAGTCCAAAGCGTCGGAAGCATCTCCAGTAGTAAATGTAACTCCTCTCTTGTTAACGTAAATATCCGTCAACTCGTAAGTTCCACCAATTCCAAATGGTTTAAATTTACCTTGCCATGTAGCTACGTAAAGGTCAATATCAGTTCCATCTAAATCTTCTGCAGCTGGCCTAAACCATGCATCTTGCTTTCCATTATCATTTAGTTTTCCATAGAAGAATCCAGCAAGTCCGTAGTCACCAGCTACGTAACCAACTAAAATACCATCAAGGCTTCTTCCAGCCTGAGACCAGCCAACAGAACCTACAAGTCTTTGGTTACCAAGGTTAACTTCCTGACGACCAATTTTTACGATTACATTGTTAATTCCAAATGGATTTGCAAGAAGCATGTAAGCTTCATGCATTCCTACGCTCATGTCGTTGTCAAGCCCCACACCGTATTTACCATCTTCTCCGTTATTTGCTGTTCCCCAAATACCGACAGACTGCGGGACAAATACAGCAGTCACACCATCAGAAAGTTGAGCTTTAATCTTAATCCTTGCCCTATAGGTTCCTGCGAGCCTATCGCCTGTTCCACTTCCAGCTTCGCTTGCGTACCACTCAAGTCTTTCTCTCAACTGTCCGCCGATTGTTACCTTTGTGCTGCCCATGTCCATGTCAGCAGCTTTAGCGCTTGGTGCAGCTGGAACTATGAGAGCAGCTGCAAGACCCATTAAGGTCGCTACTTTCAGTGCTTTTCTCATCTTGGGACCTCCCCATTAAAAGTTTTTTGCAGAAAAGTTCTTAATTTCACTGCATAATTTAGCAGCTTTCTTTCTTGAATGTCAAGCCCCGCTTGTTGCTTAATTTGATTGTTTTTGCAATATTGCAAAGCATTTCTACTTGCTTACAACTAATTATATTCAAAATTCCCTGTTATTTCAGTAATTCAGTTTTAGCTTAATTATTATAGACCGGTTGCAATCTTTTGGAGATTATCTTATATTTTCCGCAGCAACTGCCCACGTGGCTCAGGAGGTTAGAGCGCACCCTTGGTAAGGGTGAGGTCGGCGGTTCAACTCCGCCCGTGGGCACCACCTCTTGAATTTCTCTTTTTCTGTTGTTAAATTTCCAGCGTTCAAAAATAAAATCAAACCCTAATAAATAATTGTTTTTTTTGGAGGAAAACCATGGCGAAGCAGAAATTTGAGAGGACGAAGCCCCACAAGAACGTGGGAACCATAGGGCACGTAGACCACGGCAAGACCACACTAACAGCAGCCATCACCCACTGCTTAGCACTCAAAGGAAT